>CAZHGG010001057.1:0-2474 GCA_964531755.1 uncultured Polyangiaceae bacterium | reverse complement strand
GCGAGGCGCCGGTCGGGAGACGCGCACGGGCACACTGTGCATCCGGGGTGGCCCCCCTGGCAAGCTGGGCGTTCGGGGGGACTCTCCGGGCTGGAGCTCAGCCGGGGCGGGCGTCGGCCGGGGCCGCGTCCGCGGGGGGCGGCGTGGTCGCGTCCGTCGGGGGCCGCGCCGCGTCTCGCGGCGGTTCGCCAGAAGCGTCGCGATCGGGGGTCGAGGCCTCGCCCGCCTCGTCCAGGTTGTCGTGCACGCTGTCGACGTCGTCGTTGTCGGAGGCGTCCACGGGCACTCCAGGCTCGATGGTGTCCTTGCACGACGTGTGCAGGGCGCCGAGGACCAAGAACGCGGAGATCGAGAACGCCGCGAGACCCATGTGTGCGCCCCCGCGCCGGACCGAGCTCATGGTCGGACTATACGGGCTCCCGCCGCGCCGTGCACGATTGATGGCCGCGAGCGCCGGGGCAGGCGCCGCTTCCTCGCGCCGCGAATGGCTCAGTTGCCGCAGCTGAGGCCCACGTCGCGGATGTCGAAGCCCTGCGCGATCATGCCGAGGAACTCGCCGCGCGGCGACATGAGCTTGAGCTCGTGGCCGCCCTGCGTGTTGCCCTGGCGCCCGAGCCAGAGCGACACGACGTTGCCCGAGGGCAAGACGCACGGCGTGTTGTCGTTCGTGTACGTGGGCGCCAGCGGGGTGGGCGACGTGGCCGACGCCGCGATGCGGTGGATGCGCTCGCCCCGACCGGTCACGCCGTTGATCACGGTCGCGCCCTCGCCCTCGAAGACGATGGAGCCGTCCGAGTCGTAGCTCGGGTTGTGGAGGTTCACGAGCGGCGAGACCGGCCGCGCCACCACGCGGAAGCCCGCGCCGTCGACGCCGACCTCGCACACGCTCGTCGCCTCCGCGCCGTCGGCCTCGGACCCGCAGTCGAACACGATCTTGGTCTGGTTTGGCGAGAAGCTCGGGCGGTGGTTCCACCCCATGGGCGAGGAGCCGGTGAGGAGCCGCGCCTTGCTCCAGCCGAGCGCCGGGTCGGCCGGCCGCGTGATGGAGTAGAGGTCGAGGTTGTGGGCGCCCGCGGCCGCGAACACGATGAGGCGCCCGCCCGCGGCGACCACCGGCGGCGTCGAGCCGATCTGGATGGTCTCGCCGCCGCGGAGCACGCGGCCACCCGACGTGAGGTCCGACCCGAAGAGCGCCAGGCACGGGGTCGTGCACCCGAAGCGCGTCGTCTCGCCGACGATGAGCGCGCCGTCCTTCGACTGGGTCATGCGCGAGTCGACGCCCGGCGAGAGCCGATCGAGCTTCGCGCCCACGTCTTCGATGACCCCGCCCGTCACGGCCTCGACGCGGCGGAACTTGCCGTCGGGGTGGAGGAACAGCACGTGCCCCCGGCCCGTGGACGCGGGCACGCCGGTGGGCGGCATCTCCCACGGGGGGATGACCACGGTGGGGGCCGCGGCGTCCGCGTCGGCCTTGCGCCCCGCGTCAATCGCCGGCTCGGTGTGGCTCTCCGGTGTAGGTGTACCCGCGTCGTCATCGTACACGTCGGCGGGGATGTCGAGCGGGTCCGCGGCCTCGGGGGGCGGGCCCACCACGTAGTCGCCACAGCCGCCAATCACGGCGGAAACGAGCGCCATCGCGACGAAGAGACCGGAGCGGGAGGAGCAAGTCGGCATCGCGGACTACGTACGCCTACATCGGCGGAAGTCTCCCTCACGATGACGCAGTTTTCGGAATTGTCACGAAAGGTTCAGTGTTGTTCAGTCTTTGGCATGGCGCGGCGCGCCATCAGCGCGCCGATCGTGCCGCCCACGAGCGCCCCCGCGAGCGTGTCGAGCGGGAAGTGGACGCCGAGCACGATCCTCGACAGCGCCACGAGCGCCGCGGCCACGGCGAGCAGGGCCGTGCGCGCGGGGCGCGCGCGGTCGGCGAAGTAGGCCGCGAGGCAGGCGCTCCCGGCCGCGTGCCCGCTCGGGAACGAGGGATCGGTCGGCGGCGTGAAGGCGAGCGCGCGCACCCCCTCGAGCGCCGCGTACGGCCGCACCCTCCCGAACCCGTGCTTCATCGCGACCACCACGAGCGCGGTGAGCACGATCGCGGCGAGCAGCCCGAGCACCGCGCGCCGCACCCGCGCGACGAGCACCCACGGCGCGATCGCGAGCAGCGCGTACCCGCCACCGACCAGAGACCACGCCGCCATGAAGGCGAGCCACGCGGAGGGCGGCGAGGGCCCGTACAGCAGGAAGAAGAGGGCCCTGTCGAGCGCGCGCATGCCGCGTCCAGAGTAGAGCGCATCCGGAGACGTGGCGAGGGGCGCCCGGCCCGCCGGTCGGGGGCCTAGCCCGCTAGCGGAACTCACCGACACGCGCCGGGGTCGAAGAGCTGGCACGTGCCCTGGACGCACTCCACGAACGGGGAATCTGAGCAGTCCCCAGCACCTCGACAGGCCTCGCCCACGCTGGCGAGCGGGACGCAG
>CAZHGG010001056.1:0-2480 GCA_964531755.1 uncultured Polyangiaceae bacterium | reverse complement strand
CGGCCTGCCGCGCGGGCAGGTGGAGGGCGTCGTGGGCTTCTACTCGTTCTTCGGCGCGGAGGACCGCGGCCGCTTCCGCGTGCTCTTCAGCGACAACATCACCGACGAGATGGCCGGCGCCCACGCGCTGCGCCAGCGCATGCTCGACGCCTTCCGGGTGGAGCTCGGCCAGGTGAGCGCGCACGACGCCGCGGGCCTCGTCTCGATCGGCGCGACGAGCTGCACCGGCCTCTGCGATCAGGGCCCCGCGATGTTGGTGAACGGGCGCGCGATCGGGCGCCTCACGCCGGCGCGGGTGGGGGCCATCACCTCGCTCATCCGCGGGGCCGTGCCGGTCGACGCGTGGCCGGAGCAGCTCTTCGCGATCGAGTCGCACGTGGAGCGCCGCGATCTCCTGCTGTCCACGCCGCTCGCGCCGGGCGAGGCGATCGCGGCCGCCCTCTCCCGCGGGGCGGCCGCCACCGTCGACGAGGTCTCGCGCTCGGGCCTGCGAGGCCGCGGCGGCGCGGGCTACCCCACGGGGTCCAAGTGGGCGGCGTGCGCGGCCGCGCCCGGCCCCGAGCGCGTGATCGTGTGCAACGCAGACGAGGGCGAGCCCGGCACGTTCAAGGACCGTGAGCTGCTCATGCACCGCGCCGATCTGTTGCTCGAGGGGATGACCGTCGCGGCGCTCGCGGTGGGCGCGAGCACAGGTCTGCTCTATTTGCGGGGCGAGTACCCGTTCCTCGTCGAGCCGCTCCTCGCCCTGCTCGCCGAGCGGCGGCGCGCGGGCCTGCTCGGTCGCGGCGTGCTCGGGGCTCCGGGCTTCGACTTCGACGTCGAGCTCCGCCTCGGCGCGGGGGCCTACGTGTGCGGGGAGGAGTCCGCGCTGCTCGAGTCGCTCGAGGGCCGGCGGGGGATCCCCAGGAACCGCCCGCCGTACCCCGTCACACACGGCTACAAGCAGCGCCCGACGGTCGTGAACAACGTGGAGACGCTCATCGCGGCGGCGCTGGTCGCCGCGCGCGGCGCCGACCTCTTGCGGAGCGTGGGCACGCCCAAGTCGACCGGCACCAAGGTGCTCTCGGTCTCCGGCGACGTGGAGCGCCCCGGCGTCTACGAGCTGCCCTTCGGCGTCCGCGTGGAGGAGGTGCTCGCCCTCGCCGGGGCGCGCGACACGCTCGCGGTGCAGGTGGGCGGCCCCTCCGGCACGCTGCTCTCCGCGCGCGAGCTCGACCGCCGCATCGCCTTCGAGGACGTGCCGTGCGCGGGCGCCGTGATGGTGTTCGACGCCACGCGCGATCCGCTCGCGGTCGTGGAGAACTTCGCCCGCTTCTTCGCCCACGAGAGCTGCGGCTTCTGCACGCCGTGCCGCGTGGGCACCACCCTGTCCGCCCAGATGATGCGGCGGGTGACACGCGGCGAGGGCTCGCGGCGCGACCTGAAGGACCTCGCGAGGCTCTCCCACCTCATGAAGTCCACGAGCCACTGCGGCCTGGGCGCGACCGCGGGCAACCCCGTGCTCGACGCGCTCGAGAAGTTCCGGCCGGCGTTCGACACGCGCCTCCGCTCGCGCGAGGTGCTGCCCACGTTCGACCTCGACGCGTCGCTCGCGCCCGCGCGCGAGGCGACCGCCCGCGACGACGCCGGCGCGCATTTCGAGGAGGAGGAAGAGTGAGCGACGCCCCGCCCGATCGGCCCACGTTTCAGCTCGACGGGCACGACGTGCCGTTCGAGCCCGGCCAGTCCGTCCTGGCCGCCGCGCTCGCCGCGGGCCGGTACATCCCCTACCTCTGCTACCACCCCGAGTTCGAGCCCCACGGGAGCTGCAAGGTGTGCACCGTCCGCGTCAACGGGCGCCCCCACGCGAGCTGCACCGAGCCGGCGCGCGCGGGCGACGTCGTCGAGTCGACCGCCGCCGATCTCACCGAGCAGCGCAAGACGCTGGTGCAGCTGCTCTTCACGGAGGGCAACCACTTCTGCCCCTCCTGCGAGGCGAGCGGGAGCTGCACGCTCCAGGCGGTGGGCTACGAGCTCGGCGTGACGAGCGCGCACTTCAGCCCGCTCTTCCCCGATCGCCCGCTGGACGCCTCGCACCCCGACGTGCTCCTCGATCTGAACCGGTGCATCCTCTGCGAGCTCTGCGTGCGGGCCAGCGCGCTCGTCGACAAGAAGAGCGTATTTTCGCTGTCGGGGCGCGGCATCACGAAGCACCTCGTCGTGAACGCGGAGTCCGGCAGGCTCGCCGACACCGACCTGTCGCTGGACGACGAGGCCATGAGCGTGTGCCCCGTCGGCGTCATCCTGCGCAAGCGCCAGGGCTTCTCGGTGCCCATCGGCGCGCGCGCCTACGACGCCGAGCCCATCCGCGCCGTGGCGCTCACCTCGCGGCGGGAGGAGCAGTGAGCGCTACGCCGCGGAAGCTGCGGGTCGCGACCACCTCGCTCGACGGGTGCTTCGGCTGCCACATGTCTCTGCTCGACCTCGACGAGCGGCTCGTC
>CAZHGG010001055.1:0-2487 GCA_964531755.1 uncultured Polyangiaceae bacterium | reverse complement strand
GCGCGCGCGTCGCCTTCGCCGCGGGCGTCGCGCTCGCCGCGGTGGGAGGGGTCGGCCCCGGGGTCGGGGGCGCGGCGCACGCGGCGAAGGTGGCTGCCGCCACGAGCCCGAGCGTTACGCGCCGCCCCCATCGCTGCCCTCCCTGCGACCTCATGCCCCCACGCTACCACCGCCCCCGCGTGCGCGCCTGCACCGTCACGGCGGCGGTGGGGTCGAGCCCGCCGCAGCCTTCGCGTCCTCGGCGCACTCCTTCGCGGGGAGGCTCGCGTACCAGTCGAGGAACGCGCTCGAGAGCGCCGCCTTGGTGACGACGCCGCGGGGCCTACGCGTGGCCTCGTCGAGCACGACCACGGCGTCGGTGCCCGGCTGCAGCGCGGCGACGAGCGCCGACAGCTCCGCGTCCGCCCCCACCGTTGGCGCGGGCCTCGCGAGGTCGGCCGCGATCAATATCTTCTCGAGGTAGTCGTCGCCCACGAGCTCGCTCAGGTGCTCCGCGAGGATGACGCCGGCCTCGCCGCCCGCGTCCACGATGAAGGCCTTGGTGCTCTCGAGGCGCACCTTCGCCGTGAGCTCCGCGAGCGTGCAGTCGCCGCGCACGACCGGGGCGCGCGTGACGAGCTCTCCCGCGCGCCGCTCGGCGAGGGCCCCCGGCAGCGACTCGCGCGACGGCGCAGCCGGCCGCGAGTGGGCGCGCACGACGTCGCTCATCGAGATGACGCCGACGACGCGCCGCGGCGCCTCGCGGTCGACCACGTGAAGCTGCCGGACCCCGAGGTCGTTCATTCGGATCACGGCGCGGAGCAGCGGCGCGTCGCGGCGGATTGTGTGAGCGAGGCGCGTGAGCTTTGCGAGCGGGGTGCCGGGCGCGGCCGCCCGCAGGGCCTCGAGGGCCACGAGGCCCGTCACGTCGCCCGCGCCGTCGAGCACCGGCATCGTCGAGAACGTGCGCCCGCCAGCGGCCGCCAGCGCGTCGTCTATCGACGCGCCGGTGTGCGTCGCGATGACGTCCGAGCTCATGGCGTCGCCGACCATCAGCTGCTCGATGGTGTGGGTCGGCGGCGCGGAGCGGGGCAGCACGACGCCGTCTTGCTCGAGCAGGGCCTCGTAGATCGGCAGCGGCCGCCACCGACGCGCGAGGATGTACGACGTCATGTTCGCGAGCATGAGCGGGAGCACGAGGCCGTAGTCCCCGGTCATCTCGAAGATGATGAGCACGGAGGTGATCGGGGCGCGGATGACGCCGGCGAACACGGCCCCCATGCCCACGAGGGCGAACGCCCCGAGCTGCCGGCCCTCGTGGTGGAGCAGCACCACGTCGAGGTGCCCGATCGCGCCGCCGAGCATCGCGCCGATGAAGAGCGAGGGCGCGAAGATCCCGCCCGCGCCGCCGCTCGAGTACGAGAACACGGTCGCCACGACCTTCACCAGGCACAGCACGACGAGGACCCGCACCCCGAGCTGACCGGCGAGGGCGTGCCCCAGCGTCTCGTAGCCGCCGCCCGTCACGCCCGACGTTCCCATGAACCGGATGAGCGCGACGGCGAGCACGCCCGTGACGAGCCCGCCGATGCCGGGGTGGGACCACGCGGGCACGGCGCGCAGGCCGCGGAACCAGCGCCGCATGCCGAGAAGCGAGTCGGTGAAGGCCACCGAAACGACCGCCGCGGCGACGCCGAGGACGGCGTAGAACGCCAGCGAGGACGCGTGATCCAGGCCGTACGACTGGTCGACGTGGATGACCGGGTTCGCCCCGAGGATCCCGCGCTCGATGACCGCCGCGAGCGCCGCCGCGACGACGACGCCCGAGAGCACGGCCTGGTCGAGCGTGCCGACGATCTCCTCGATGGTGAAGGTCACCGCGGCGATCGGCGCGTTGAACGCCGCGGCGATGCCCGCCGCCACCCCGACCGGCGTGAGCCGCCGCATGTTCCGCGGCGGCAGCGACGTCGCGCGGGCGAGCAGGCTCGCCGCGCCCGCGCAGATCTGCACCGTGGGCCCCTCGCGCCCGAGCGACGCGCCGGAGCCTATCTGGAGCGAGCCGACGATGAACTTGCCGAGGGCGTCGCGGAAGCGCACGCGCCCGCCCTCCACGGCGAACGCCTGCTTCACCTGTGGGATGCCCGAGCCGCGCGCCCCGGGCACGATGTACGTGAGGGCCGCGCCCGCGAGGAGCCCGCCCACGGTGGGGGAGGCGACCGTCCAGAACATCCACGCCGACCCCTCGGCGTGGAGCGCCCGGTCGATGAGGAGCCGCTCGGTCGCGCGGATCGCGAGGTGGAAGGCCACCGCGACGAGGCCGCACACCACGCCGACGGCCAGCGTCAGCGCGAACATGTGCTGCGCCTCGTTGGGGATGTACCGACGGAGCAGCGCCCTGCGCCCGACGCTGAGCGCGTGGAGCCGCCGGCGGATGGGCGCCATCACCCCTCGCAGCCGCGCCTGCCACGCCGTGCGCCCCGCGCGTCTGGCGCCCCGGCCCTTGCGCCG
>CAZHGG010001054.1:0-2488 GCA_964531755.1 uncultured Polyangiaceae bacterium | reverse complement strand
GGCGGCCAGGTCGGCGCGCGCTGCGTGCTCGGCGTCGCGCGCGAGCGCCGCGGCGTCCCCCTCCGCGGGCAGCCGCGCCACCGTCGCGGGCGAGTACCCCGCGTGCACCACGCGCACGTCGGCGCGCTCGAGCACGAGCGGCAGGCTCCGGAGCACCGCCAGGACCTCGTCGCGCTCGCGGGGGGACGCCTGGGCCGAGCCGAACGGCACCTCCGCCCCGGCGAGCTGGGCGTGGTCCGCGTGGCCGAAGAACCACCCGTTGCCCTCCTTGCGGTCGCCGAGGAGGATGTTCAGCTCGTGGTTCCCGAGGGTCGCGACGGCGCGGCCCTCCGCGATCAGCGCCGCGACCCGCCGCACCACGCCCACGCTGTCGGGGCCCCGATCGACCAGATCGCCCACGAACACGAGGGTGCGCGGCCCGTGCTCGGCCGCGAGGCGCGCCAGCAGGCGGTCGAGCGCGTCGAGCTCGCCGTGCACGTCCCCCACGATCGCGAGGGGCCCCGGCGGCAGCGGCTGCACGAGCTGCGGCATGGGCCGAGCTTGGCATGTCCGCCGGGCCGGCGCACCCGCGAAGAGCCATCGTCGCGCGCCGGGCGCGGTCGTGGTAGGCCACGGGCACCATGGGTATGAAGACGGGGCGAGAGCTGCTCGCCGAGAAGGGCCGCCTGAAAGACGTCGTGGCGCTGTCGATCGCCGGCAGGGTCGTCGACCTCCACACGCCGATCGACGAGGGCGCGGACTTCGCGCGGATCCTCTCGACCGACCCGCAGGGCCTCGCCGTGATCCGGCACTCCACCGCGCACGTGATGGCCGACGCCGTGCAGCGCCTCTTCCCCGGCACGAAGGTCACGATCGGTCCGCCGATCGACGACGGCTTCTACTACGACTTCGCCAAGGCCGACGGCACCTTCTCGGACGAGGATCTCGCCAAGATCGAGAAGGCCATGCTCGAGATCGTGGGCAAGAAATCGCCGTTCCGACGCGTCCCGGTGAGCCGCGACGAGGCCCTCGCGCGGTTCCGCGACATGGGCGAGTCGTTCAAGGTGGAGATCATCGAGCGCATCCCCGCGGGCGAGGAGATCTCCCTCTACTTCCACGGCGAGCCGGGCCACGAGTGGGTCGACGTGTGCGAGGGCCCCCACGTCCCCAACACGGGGTACCTGAAGGCCATCAAGCTCACGAGCGTCGCGGGCGCGTACTGGCGCGGCGACGAGAAGAACCCGATGCTCCAGCGCATCTACGGCACCGCCTTCCCCACGAAGGAGGCGCTCGAGGAGCACCTGCGCCTGCTCGAGGAGGCGAAGCAGCGCGACCACCGCAAGCTCGGCAAGGAGCTCGATCTCTTCCTCTTCGACCCGGTCGCCCCCGCGATGCCCTTCTTCCTGCCGAAGGGGGCTTACGTGTACAATGCACTCGTCGGCTTCGTCCGCAACCTGTACGAAGGCGAGGGCTACGAGGAGGTCATCACCCCGCAGGCGTTCGACCCGCGCCTCTTCCGCACGAGCGGCCACCTCGGAAACTACAACGAGAACATGTACCGCCTGTGGACCGAGGACGAGGTCGACGGCGCCGCCGAGGCCCACGCGAACGACCCCGCGAAGGCGGCCGCGCTGAGCGACGTCTTGCGCGCGGAGAGCTTCGCCCTCAAGCCGATGAACTGCCCGAGCCACTGCGTCATCTTCGGGTCGCGCAAGCGCTCGTACCGCGAGCTGCCGTGGCGGGTGGCCGACTTCGGGCGCCTCCACCGCTACGAGCGTGGCGGCGTCGTGCACGGGCTCTCGCGCGTGCGCTCGTTCTGCCAAGACGACGCGCACATCTTCTGCACGCGCGCCCAGGTCCCGGGCGAGATCGAGAAGTTCATCGGCTTCCTGAACCTCGTCTACAAGGCCTTCGGCTTCGAGCGCATCGACATCAAGCTGGCGACCCGGCCGGACAAGCGCATCGGCACCGAGGCCGACTGGGACGAGGCCGAGGCCGCGCTGCAGCAGGGGCTCGAGAACGCCGGCCTCCCGTTCGAGATCACCCCGGGCGAGGGCGCGTTCTACGGGCCGAAGGTCGAGTTTCACATCCACGACGCGCTGAAGCGCAGCTGGCAGCTCGGCACGATCCAATACGACCCGAACCTGCCCGAGCGCTTCGACCTCGGCTACGTCGGCGAGGACGGCAAGGAGCACCGCCCCATCATGCTCCACCGCGCGATCCTGGGGTCGCTCGAGCGCTTCTTCAGCGTCTACCTCGAGCACTCCGGCGGAAATTTTCCCGCGTGGATCGCGCCGCGGCAGGCCGTCGTGCTCACGGTGAGCGAGAAGGTCGACGCCTACGCGACCGACGTGGCGCGGCGGCTCCGCGCGCGCGGCCTGCGTGTCGATCTCGACGTGAGCGCCGACAAGCTGGGCGCCAAGATCCGCAACGCGCGCCTCGCGCGCTTCCCCTACATGCTCGTCGTCGGCGCGAAGGAGGCCGAGGCGGGCGCGGTCGGCGTGCGCTC
>CAZHGG010001053.1:0-2495 GCA_964531755.1 uncultured Polyangiaceae bacterium | reverse complement strand
CGACGACGACGACGCGGCGCCGCGCGCGCCCGGCCGCGCCGAGCCGCAGGCCCAGGCGCCGCAGGACCCTACCGCCATCCCCGACGAGCTGAAGGACCGCATCGGCACCGATCACGACGGCAGCGAGCCGTCGCCGACCGGGTCGCTCAAGCGCTCGTTCTTCCCAGTGTACGAGGAGTCGAAGGGCGACTACCGCTTCCGCTTCCTGCCGCCCTTCTACCTCGAGCACACGCGCGGCCTCCGCCCGGCGAGCGCCTCGGCGGCCGTCCCGGTGCCCAAGCTCTCGCTGAGGTCGGCCGAGGACACCGAGTCGCTGCTCGGGCTCGTGTACTACCGGCGCCGGTCACCGCGGCACGACGCCGACGTGGTCTTCCCGTTCGCGTGGCACGTCCGCGACGACGAGTCGCGCACCTTCGTGCTCGGCCCCCTCGCCCACCGCGAGGCCCCGGGCGAGCACGACAACTGGCTCGCGCCGCTCGCCTTCACGGGCTCCCGCGCCGACGGCGGCTACTTCCACTTCCCGCTCCTGCTCACCTCGTCGCACTGGAACCCGAAGAGCGCCTTCACCCTCATCGGCCCGTATTTCCGCGATCGCACCGGCACCGACGTCGACCTCGGCGTCGCGCCGCTCTTCTTCCGCGGCGACAACGGCGACGTCGAGGGCGGCCGCAAGACCTACACCCTCATCCCGCCGCTGCTCTACTACCACCGCGAGCGCGAGGCGGAGGAGAGCTCGTTCACCGTCGTCGGCCCGGTCATCACGCACGAGAACCCGAAGCGGTTCGTGTTCGACGTGGCGCCGTTCTTCTTCTCCATTCGCGGCAAGCCCGAGTCGGGCGGGGTGAAGGAGTCGCACACGACGCTCTTCCCCTTCTTCCACTACGGCACCTCGCCCACGGCGACCCTGTTCGCGGTGCCTGGCTACCTGCACCGCACGACGCCCACCGTCGACACCACGGTGACGCCCCTCTTCGTGCACTCGACCACGCGGAGCGGCGCCACGTCGCTCACGACCGCGGGCCCGATCGTGCCGCTCTACTACGCGTACGACGACCGCGACACGGGCTTCACCGCGCGCGGCTTCTTCCCGTTCTACTACGGCGACCACGGCAACGAGGGCCGCAGCCTGTGGACGCCGCTCTTCGCGCGCTTCGAGCGCTACGGCGAGTCGCGCACGTTCTGGGCGTTCCCGAACCTCACCGTGCAGCGCGGCTACAAGGGCTGGGAGACCGATCTCCACCCGCTCGTCTACCTCGGCCGCAACGGCACGTCGTCGCACACCGTGCTCGCGCCCATCCTGTGGGATTTCACGAGCCCCGAGTCGCGCGCGACGGTCGCGTTCCCGCTCTTCTGGCGCTTCGCGGAGACCAAGAACGCCGAGGTCACTCAGGTGGCCGGCAATACCGTGTATTTGCAGCACAAAGTAAGCGGCGGTCTCGACTGGCAGTTCCACTTCGCGCCGCTGTTCTCGTACGGCGAGAACCCCGCCGGCTACTTCTGGAACGTGCTGTTCGGCCTCGCCGGCTTCAAGCGCCAGGGCGCCGCCACGCAGATGAAGGCGTTCTGGATCCCCATCCCGCTCTCGGGTCCGCCCGCGGCGCCCGGCGCGGCGAAGTAGCGCGTCACGCGCGGCGCGCGAGGATGGCTCGCAGCGCGCGCACGGCGTGCTCGACCTCCGCGACCGTCGTGGTCTCGCCGAGGGAGAAGCGCACGGCCGCGCGCGCCGCGGGCCCCACGAGCTCCGCGAGCACCGGGGACGGCTCGCTCGTGCCCGCGCTGCACGCGCTGCCGCTCGACGCCGACACCCCCTCGAGATCGAGCGCGGCGACGAGCTCCGGGCCCTCGAAGCCCGGGAAGAGCAGGTTGGTCACGTGCGGAGCCCGCGCCGCGGGCCGGAGCGCCGCGGGCCGCTCGGACGCGCCCTCGAGCGCCGCCTCGAGCGCGTCGCGCAGGGGCGCCACGGCGGCGTAGCGGGCGGGCCCGCCGCGGGCGTGGCGGAGGGCCACCGCGAAGCCCGCGCAGGCGACGGGGTCGACCGTGCCGGGGCGCAGGCCGCGCTCTTGGGAGCCCCCGAACGTGTACGCCGAGAGGCGCGCGCCTGGGCGCGCGACGAGCGCGCCGATCCCCTTGGGCCCGCGGAGCTTGTGGGACGCCAACGCCAGCGTGTCGGCACCGAACAGGTGGTCCGTCGTGAGCCGCCCGTAGGCCTGCACGGCGTCCACGTGGACCCGCACGCCGCGGGAGTGGCATGCCGCGATCGTGTCGGCGACCGGCTGGACCGCGCCGGTCTCTTGGTTCACCGCCTGGAGCGCCACGAGGGCGACGTCGCCCGCCGCGAGCGCGCGCTCCACCTCCTCCACGAGGACCACACCGCCGGGGCCGACGGGCAGCCACCGCAGCGACGCCAGGCCCTCCCGCGCGAGCGCCTCCGCCACCCGCAGCACCGAGGGGTGCTCCACACGCGCGAGCGCGAGGACGCCGCCGGGCCGCGCGGC
>CAZHGG010001052.1:0-2502 GCA_964531755.1 uncultured Polyangiaceae bacterium | reverse complement strand
GAACCGGCAGTGAGCCCCGAAGGGGCGAACGAAGGTCTATGGCGAGCCCGAGCCGAAGGCGAGGTCTCGCCATGAACCCGGTCGACGCCCACCGCGCACGCGCGATCTCACCCCTCGACGGGCGCTACGGCGCCCGCCTCGCGCCGCTCTCCGCGTACTTCTCGGAGCACGCGCTCATGCGGGCGCGGCTCACGGTGGAGCTGGAGCACGCGCTCGCGCTCGACGAGACGGGGCTGTTCGGCGCGCTGACCGGCGAGGAGCGCGACCGCCTGCGGGCCGCCGCCGAGCTCGACGACCTCGGGTACGCCGAGCTCAAGGCGATCGAGGAAGAGCTCCGGCACGACGTCAAGGCGTGCGAGGTCTACCTCCGCCGGCGCGCCGCTCTCCGGCGCCCGAACCGCGTCCATTTCGGGCTCACGTCCGAGGACGTCAACAACCTCGCCTACGGGGTGCTGTTCGACGGCTTCCTCGGCGACGTGCAGCTGCCGCTCGTGCGCCGGTTAGGCGCCGCGCTCACCGCGCTCGTGCGCGAGCACGCGGGCACGCCTTTCCCCGCGAACACGCACGGCCAGCCCGCTTCACCCACCACCGCGGGCAAGGAGCTCGCGGTCTTCCTCGGCCGGCTCGTCCGCGCGCACGACGCGCTCGCGCGGCAGCGGCTCTTCGGCAAGCTGAACGGCGCGACCGGCAACCGCTCCGCGTTTCGCGCCGCGTGCCCCACCTACGACTGGGCGAGCTACGAGCGCCGGGTGGTCGAGCGCCTCGGCCTCGTGCCGAACCCCGCGACGACCCAGATCGAAGATCACGACGCGCTCGCGCGGTGGCTCAACGAGGTGCGCGTCGTGAACAACGTCGTCATCGATCTCTGCCAAGACGTCTGGCAGTACGTGTCGCGCGGGTGGCTCGCGCAGCGGGCCCAGCCGGGGGAGGTGGGCTCCTCGACGATGCCGCACAAGGTCAACCCCATTCACTTCGAGAACGCCGAGGGGAACCTGCTGCTCTCGAACGCCGCGCTCGGCTTCCTCTCCGACAAGCTGTGCCGGTCGCGCATGCAGCGCGATCTCTCCGACAGCACGGTGCTCCGCAACGTGGGGGTCGCGCTGGCACACCACGCGCTCGGCCTCGAGGAGGTGCTCGTAGGCCTCGGGCGCGTGGCGGTCGACCCCGCCGCGTGCCTCGAAGCGATCACCGCGGTGCCGGAGCTGCTCGCGGAGCCCATCCAGACCATCCTGCGCCTCCACACCGACGGCGACCCCTACCAAGCGCTGAAGGAGCTCACGCGCGGGCGCTCTCTCTCTCGCGCGTCGCTCGAGGCCTTCGTGGCGACGCTCGAGGTCGGCCCGGAGGTGAAGACGCAGCTCCTCGGCCTCGAGGTCACGGCCTATCTGGGCGACGCGGAGGCGATCGCCCGCGCGATCGCCGACCTCGCCGACGAGGCGCTCGGCCAATGAGAGAGACCTCGACCCTGAGGGCGGCGGTGCTCGGCCGCGGGGCGCGCGAGCACGCCCTCGCCCTGCGGCTCGCGGCCGACCTCGGGCCCGACGCGGTCATCGTAGTGCCGGGGAACCCGGGCGTCCCCGGCTCTTGCGGCGACGTGCCCATGGAAGCGCTGCCCGCGGAGCTCCGCCGGCGCGGCGTCTCGCTGGTGGTGATCGGCCCCGAGGCGCTGCTCGCCGAGGGCGTCGCCGACGCGCTCCGCGCGGAGGGCTTCGCGGTCGTCGGCCCGTCGCGCGAGGCCGCGTCGCTCGAGACGTCGAAGGCGTTCGCGAAGGCGTTCCTCGCGCGGCACGGCGTCCCGACCGCGCGCGCCCTCACGCTCGGCCCGGGCGAGCCGCTGCCCGCGCGGGCGCCTTGGGGCGACGCCGCGCCCGGCGGGGTCGTGAAGTACGACGGCCTCGCCGAGGGCAAGGGGGTGATCGTCTGCGCGACGTGGGGCGGCGTGGCCCGCGCGGCTGACGAGCTACGCGAGCGGTACGGGGCCGACGCGCGCCTCCTGGTCGAGGAGCGGCTCGTCGGACCCGAGCTCTCCGTGATGCTCCTCGTGTCGGACGGGGAGGCGGTGCTCCTCCCGGAGTCGCGCGATCACAAACGGCTGCTCGACCACGACGGGGGCCCCAACACGGGCGGGATGGGCGCCTTCTCGCCCGTGCTCGCCCCGGACGACCCACTCCGCGGGCGCATCGTCGAGGAGATCGTCTCGCCCACGGTGGCGGGCCTCGTCGCCGACGCCCTCCGCTACCGCGGCTTTCTTTACATCGGACTTATTCTCACGAGCGACGGCCCGCGGGTGCTCGAGTTCAACGTGCGCTTCGGCGACCCCGAGGCGCAGGTGGTGCTCCCGCGGGTCGGCGGCAGCTTCGCGGAGCTCTGCGTGCGGTGCGCCGAGGGGCGCCTCGGGGGCGCACGCGCCGAGACCAAGGACGACCACGCGGTCGGCGTGGTGCTCGCGCGCGCGGGCTACCCCACGACGAGCGAGGGCCCCCCGGTCCGCATCGCCGATGC
>CAZHGG010001051.1:0-2511 GCA_964531755.1 uncultured Polyangiaceae bacterium | reverse complement strand
GCGGCGACTCGCCCGAGGGCGTGGCGGGCGCCGCTCGGCACGCGGGTCTCGAAGTGGCGGAGCGCGAGCCCTCGCTCGGCCACCACCTCTCCGTAGCGGCGGGAGAGCCCCCCGCACCCACCGACGAGGATCACCGTGTCACCTGTTTCGCTTGCACGCGCGGCGTTGTGAGGGAGCATGCGAACTGGCACTGCAAGGGCAGCGCCAGCCCTCGCGAGCCGCGATTTCGGCCACGATCGTGGGGCTGGGGATTATTCCTTGAAGAGTTGTCGCGAAGCGCGCCGTAGCCCACCGCGCGCGCGCCAAGTTGGCAATCGGACCCGCATCGCGGCCCACGCGCTACTCGCAGAGCCAACGCTCGAAGATGCGGTAGCCCTCGTGGACGAGCGACACGGCGCACGACTCGTCGCGCTGGTGCGCCTGCGCCGCCTCGCCCGGGCCGAAGTTGACGGCCGCGATCCCGAGCTCCGAGAAGCGCGCCACGTCGGTCCACGCCTGCTTCGGCTCGACCGCGCGGACCCCCGCGGCGATGAGCTCGCGGACGAGCGGGTGGCTCGCGCCCGGCAGCGCAGAGGGGCACACGTCGAGCCACTCGACCCGCGCGCGGTCCGCCACGAGGGCGAGCACGTCGGCCTTCGCCTGCTCGATCGTGCACCCCGGCGCGAACCTGTGGTTCACGTTCAGCACGAAGCGGTCGGGCACCACGTTGCGCCCGCGGCCGCCGTCCCGGGCCTGCGTGACCGTGGTCACCGTGCGGTACACGAGCCCGTCGACGGTGGACGCGATGGGCGCGCGCCCCGCGAGCTCCACGAGGAACGGCGCCGCCTTCGACACGGCGCTGTCGGCCTCCCACGGCCTCGACGAGTGCCCCGAGCGGCCCTCGAACGTGACCGTCGCGTGGATACCGCCGTTGCAGCCGAGGTGGAGGCGGTTGTCCGAAGGCTCGAGGCAGACCGCGAGGTCGACGCCGCGGAGTTCGGGATCGCCGTCGAGCACGGGGCCGAGCTCGTTCTCGGCGTAGGGCCCCTCTTCGCGGGCGTAGAACACGAGCGACACGTCGACCCGGAGGCGCTCACGCGCCCGCTCGGCGAGGGCGATCATCACGGCGAGCCCCGCCTTCATGTCGCTCACGCCGGCGCCGAAGACGCGATCGCCCTCGCGACGCGCGGGGCCGTTCTCGGTGCGCACGGTGTCGGTGTGGCCGCAGAGGGCGACGTGCGGCCGATCGCCGCGCCGCACGAGCGGCACCACGATCGAGTCCCCGGTGCGGCGGATGGGGCCCGCGAGGGGCAACCGCGCGAGGCGCTCCGCGATGGCGTCGCAGAGCGCGCGCTCCTCACCGATGGGCGAGTCGATCGACACGAGCCAGAGGAGCGTCTCGTCGAGGAGCGCCTCGACGCGCGGCGTAGGCTCGCTCACACCGACACCCCGAACTCGCGCAACGCGTTGTTGAGGCTCACTTTTTTGTCCGTCGACTCGCTCCGCTTGCCGATGATCATCGCGCACGGCACGCCGAACTCGCCCGCAGGGAACCGCTTCATGCGCACCCCGGGGATGACCACCGAGCGGGGCGGGATCTTGCCGCGCAGCTCGACCGGCTCGGGCCCCGTGACGTCGAGGATGAGGGTCGACGCCGTGAGCACGACGCCCGCGCCGATGACCGCGCCCTTGCCGATGCGCGCGCCCTCGACGATGACCACGCGCGAGCCGATGAACGCGCCATCCTCGACGATGACCGGCCGCGCCCCCGGGGGCTCGAGGACGCCGCCGATGCCGACGCCGCCCGCGAGGTGCACGTCGCGCCCGATCTGCGCGCACGACCCCACGGTCGCCCAGGTGTCCACCATGGAGCCCGCGCCCACGCGCGCGCCGATGTTGACGTAGCCCGGCATGACGATGACGCCCGGCTCGCAGAAGGCGCCGTAGCGCACAACGCCGGGCGGCACGACCCGCACGCCCGCTCGGTCGAGGCCGCGCTTCAGCGGGATCTTGTCGTGAAACTCGAAGGGCCCCACCTCGAGCTTCTCCATCTTGCGCACGCCGAAATAGAGGAGGATCGCCTTCTTCAACCAGGCGTGGACGGTCCACTCGGCGTCGGCGTCGCCCGGGTCGGGGGGCGAGGCCACGCGGTAGAGGCCCGCGTCGAGGCCGGCGACGGCCTCCAGCACCGCGGCCTCGTGGGGCGTGCCGGCGGCGAGGAGGGAGCGATCGTCGAAGGCCTGCTCGACGAGGGTGGCGAGGGCAGCGGCGGGAGTCTCGGTGTCCGGCATGGGGCGCGAGGGTAGTCGACGCGCGCGCTACCCGCGACCCGAGGCTCTCGCGCGCGCGCGATTCTTACGCGAGCGCGCTCGCGTGCCCGAACCGGAAGGTCATCCGGCCCGGCGCCGCGTCGAAGGCGAGGCCGGCGGCCGCCGCGACGCTCGCGAGCGCGTCCTCGTAGACGACCTTGGGGAGCGGACCACGTGGGCACATCGGCACGCCGCCGGCGGGCGCCTCCGCGACGACCTCGAG
>CAZHGG010001050.1:0-2512 GCA_964531755.1 uncultured Polyangiaceae bacterium | reverse complement strand
ACGAGTAGCGCGGCCCCTTCCCCATGCCCACGGAGTGGGCTAGTGTGAGGCGGGGTTTTCGCCGCTCCGCGTCTCTGCTCCCCTCCGCTCCTCGCCCCTGCGTCGCATCATGGCCACCACCGATCCCATCCAGTTCTTCGCCGCCACGGACGTCGGGCGAGTCCGCGAGCACAACGAAGACAACTTCCTCGTCGACAAGAAGCTCCAGTTCTTCATCGTCTGCGACGGCATGGGCGGCCACGCGGCGGGCGAGGTGGCGAGCGCCATCGCCGTGCGCGCGGTGCACGAAGAGGTGAAGAAGGAGCGCGAGATGCTCCAAGACTTCGCCCGCGGCTCGCGGGGCTCGAGCCGCGTCACGAAGAAGGAGGTGCTCGCGCTCCTCGACGCCGCCGTGCTGCGGGCGTGCGCCAAGGTGCACGAGGCCGCGCAGAGCGACGACGGCAAGCGCGGCATGGGCACCACGCTGAGCGCGCTGCTCATCCTCGGCAACACGGGCTTCATCGCCCACGTCGGCGACAGCCGCATCTACATGGAGCGGTCGGGCGTCGTGAAGCAGATCACCGAAGACCACACGGTGATCAACGAGCTCATCCGGCGCGGGAAGCTCACCGAGGACCAGATCTCCCGCGTGAAGCAGAAGAACGCCATCACCCGGGCGGTGGGCGTGTACCAGCGCGTGGAGGTGGACACCCTCACCTTCGAGCTGCTCCCCGGCGACAGCTTCCTGCTCTCGAGCGACGGCCTCACGGGCTACCTCGACGGCCCTGAAGAGCTCGCCGACTACCTCCTCGCGGAGGACGGCGCGGCCGCTGTGAAGGGCCTCATCGCGCTCGCGAACGAGCGGGGCGGCAAGGACAACATCACCTGCATCCTCGTCCACATCACCGGCGAGATCGAAGACGCGAAGGAGCGCGCGGCGCGGGTCGCGCAGAAGCGCGAGATCCTCGCGAAGATGCCCATCTTCGCGCGCCTCGTCGACAGCGAGCTCATGCGCGTGATGCAGAGCGTCGAGGTGCGCCCGTTCCGCCACGGCGAGACCGTGATCACCGAGGGCGAGAAGGGCGACGAGCTCTTCATCGTGCTGAAGGGCGCGGTCAACGTGCTCCGGGGCAACGACGAGCTCGCGCGGTTCGGCGTGGGCGAGCACTTCGGGGAGATGGCGCTCATCCGCGCGGTGCCGCGCTCGGCCACTGTGGTGAGCGACGGCGCGAGCGAGCTCATGGTCATCAAGCGCGGCGACTTCTTCGAGATCTTGCGCAACGAGCACCAGACCGCCGTGAAGATCCTCTGGCAGTTCTTGGGCGTGCTCGCCGACCGGCTCGATCAGACCAACCAAGAGCTCCGCGACGCGCGCAGAAAAGACGTCGACGACGAGGGCGAGGAGATCGAGATCGACGACGCCACGGTGGAGATCTTCCCCACGTTCACCTCGCACGCAGCGAGGCGCTGAAGGCCGCCTGCTCGAGCGAGGCCCGCATGGGGTCGAGGATCTTCTTCCGCTCCGCCGACTCGGCCTCGAGGCGCGGGCGGTTGGCCGAAAACCACCGCGCGAGCTCGTCGGCGCGCGCGGCCGCCACGGGCCCCGTGGGCGCGATGGTGCGGTCGGGCACGAACGGCGGCGACGGCATCGCCTCGAGCGCGCTGAAGCCGTAGACGTAGAGGCGCTTCCACGGGTCGCCCGACGCGGGCTCTTGCGAGCGCGCGAGCGCGGCGAGGATGGCCGTGGAGGGCGGCGGGAGGCGCTCGTCCCGCCCGCCCCGCGACCGGCGCGCGAGCGCGGGCAGCCCGAACGCGGCGTGCTCCCGCGCGGCGTGGTTGGAGCTGGCCATGAGATCCACCGCGATCACCTCGGCGATGGCCTGGCTCTCCGGCGCGTCCCACACGCGCGCCACCTCCCCCACGGAGCGCGCCACGAGCTCGGCGGCGCGCGGGTGGCCCTCGGAGACCGAGACCGCGTGCCACACGGCCATCACGCGCGGGGTCTTCAGGCGCGGCGCGCCGAGGCTCGCCTCGACCAGGATCAACGCGTCCTCGTCGCTCGCCCAGGGCAGCGCCTCGCACGCGGCCAGCCACGCGCGCTCGGACGCCGGAGTGCGCGGGAAGAGCGATTGGAAGAGGACCTCGAGCGTGTGGTGCACCTGCCACGGCCAGGGCGCGGCGACCTCCTCCTCCCACGTGAGCGGGTAGTCGCGGAGGCCGGCGGGGCGCTGGCGGACGGTCCACGGCACGCCGAACACGCTCGTCACGCGGGAGCCGTCGACCTCCGCGGGCGGCGGGACGGCGAGCGCGGCGAGCGGGCCCGAGAGCGCGTCCGGGTGCGGGTCGAGACCCCACCCGTGCGCCGCCGACTCGGAGCGGAGCCGAGTGAGCGCCTGGGTGAGGCGCGGCAGGAGCGCGAGCGGGAACGTGGCGCTCCACTGCTGCGCGAGGGCGCGCCGCTCGAGGTACGGGGTGGAGGGCGCGGTGAGGAGGGCCCACGCGCGCTCGGGGTCGGAGAGGGCGGCGGTCCGAG
>CAZHGG010001049.1:0-2512 GCA_964531755.1 uncultured Polyangiaceae bacterium | reverse complement strand
GATGGCCGCGGCCGGCGCGAGGGCGAGCGCGGCGGCCGCGACGCGCACGCCGGAGACCACGTGGGCGTCCATCGCCACCAACGCGCCGTCGTCGTCGAAGTGCACGAGCACCTCGCCGCCGCGCACCAGCACGCCGCCCACCACCTGCTGGAGGCGCACGTGGCGGCCGCTCGCGCTCGCCTCGTCGCTCACCACGCGGAGCGCGCGCGACGGCTCGCCGATCGCGAGCAGCCCGGGGTGCTGCGCCAAGAACGCGATCGCCTGGCCGCCGGCCGTGGTGCCGCCAGCGAGCGCCGCGCGCGGCACGCGCCCCTCGAGGTGGCGCACGTTGCCGAGCTCCGCCGAGACCTCGACCTTGAACGGGGCGCCGACGGCCGCCTCGAGGGCCGCGGCGTGCTGCTCCTCCAGAGCCGCCACCGCGTCGCCCGCGCCCGCGCTGCACGCGGCGACCGCGCCGCAGGCCCCCACCGCGAGGGTGAGCAAGACGCCCCGCAGCAGGCGGTGCGCGGCGAGGGAGCCGTGACGGTGAGGGCGCAGCATCCGTCTCAGCGAAGCAACATGCGCGCCACGAGGCAAGCGCCGCGAGCACCGGGACGCCCATGGCGCGCGTCACGCCACGGCTTCCTTCACGCGGTGATCGCGCGGTGCGCGCCTTGGCGAGGGCGTGCGGCGATGTGGGGGAACGGGCCGACGAATGGATCCACCAGGATCCATGTGTGGCCCCCTCGCGCCTCACCCGTGACCTGCGCGCAGCTCAGCCCGTGGGGCGCGGCGGCGCGAACACGGAGAGCGGCGGCGGCTCGGTCACGTCGGTGGTGAAGAACCCGGAGAGGCCGAGGAACACCTGGTGGCGCAGCAGGTCGGGCGCGGCGAGCGTGCCCGAGAAATTCACGTAGCGGTTCGAGTACCCGCCGAGCGCGCCGAGCCAGTTGGTGAGCCGGTAGCGCACGAGCGCGGTGACGCCCGCGAAGGTGAGGAACGCCTCGCCGTCGTTGTTCGGCCGCAGCACCGCGCGGCTCACCGTGCCGGTCATGAGCAGCGCCACGTTGCGCAGGACGGGGTGAGAGGGGAACGGGACGCCGCCGATGTGGCCATCGATCGAGGTGGTGCGCCCGTAGCCGATGCGGGGGTTCGCGGCGCCGAACGTGTACGCCGCGCTGAGCTGCGCCTCGAACGTGGGCTTCTGGTAGAGCAGCTCGCCGCCGCCCTGGGGGCTCACGATGAGCGAGCGATCGTCGGGGTCGAGCGCGTTCGGATCCACCGGGGTGCCGGGCGGCGGCGGCGGCGTGGGCACCGAGATGGGCGGGGGCGTCCCGACGGCGACGCCGCCGCGCCCCGTGAGCGAGAGCGCGTCGCTCGCGAAGTACGTGGCGCCCGCGTTCACGCGGCCGACGTGCACCGAGAAGTCGCCGCGACGCACGGGCACGTTGCGCGTGAAGTCGAGGAAGAAGTTGTTGTAGAGGCCCTCGTACTCGACGTCGGCGAACACGCGCGCGCTCTGGCCCACGTCTTTCAGCACGGTGCCCGAGGTGTTGAGCTGCACGAAGTCGAGGCCACGGTGGAAGAGGCGGCTGCCGTCGGACAGGAGGCTCGGCTCGTCGCGCAGCGTGGTGCTCGCGCTCGCGCCGACGACGTGCACGTACCGCGTGGTGGGGCTGATCTCCTGGAGGAGCTGGAAGGTGAGGTTCGACAGCGTGAACGTGCGCTGCAGGTTCGCGGGGTCGACCTGGAAGAGCGCGCCGTCTTGCTGGCGCGAGGAGTTCAGGGTCTGCACGCTCGAGAACGCGCGGATGGCGAGGCGCGTGCTGCGGCCGAGGCTGAAGCCGCCGCCGTAGAGCCCGAGGACGCTGCCGTCTTGAGGGAGCGAGGGCCCGTCGTCGAGCTTGTAGTACTGCTGCCCGAGCACCTGGAGGCTGAGCTGCTGCGGCTCCTCGCCCTTGCCCCAGAACTCGAGCTCCACGCGCCCCTCGAGGGCGTTGTACGCGGCGGGGTGCTGCTTGACCGGGCCGTTCTCGACGTCTTGGGTCTGGATGACGTTGCTGTTGTAGCCGGCGATGAGCGACGCGAACGTGGTGATCTCGGTGGGCCGGTGCTGCACCGGGCGGCCCTCGGGATCGAGCAGGCGCGCGCCGCGGCCGCCGCGCGACGCCGAGCGCTGCTGCGACCTCAGCACCCGGGCGGCGACCTCGCGGCGCTCCTCCTCGGCCTGGGCCGCGGCGCGCGGGTCGAACTGCTCGTCGCGCGTGGTGCGCGGATCGATCGGGAGCAACCCGGTGCCCTCCGCGATCGTGGTGCCGCCGGTGCGCGGGTCCTTCGGGTCGGCGAGGGTCAGCGGCGCGGTGCTCGCGGCGCCCGGCGCGGGCTCCTTCGGAGGAGGCGAGCCGCCCCACCCTTTCGGGGCGTCACCGGCGCCACCCGAGGCGGGCTTGGAGGGCTCGGGCGCGGGCGGCGGCGCGGGCTCCGCCGGCTTTGGGGCCGGCGCGGCCGGGGCTGGCGCGGGCTCCGCCGGCTT
>CAZHGG010001048.1:0-2519 GCA_964531755.1 uncultured Polyangiaceae bacterium | reverse complement strand
GTCCGCGAAGGGCACGCCCGCGAGGCGCTCGTCGCGCGACGCGCTGCCCGTCGTCCCGCCGGCGGCCGCGTCGGAAGAGGACGTGCAGCCCCAGCGCCGGTCCGGGCCGCTCTCCGCCGACAAGCTCCAGGGCCTGCTCGACTCAGCGCAGATGCTCGCGCGGAAGAACAAGAAGCCCGAGGCGCTCGTGAAGTACCGCGAGGTGCTCGAGCACGACCCCGCCCACCCGGAGGCGCTCGCCTGGGTGGAGGACTATCTCCGCCTGAAGCGCGACTACACCCAGCTGCGCGACGTGCTGCTGCTCAGCATCCGCGCGCCCGGCATCGACCGCGACTCGCGCAAGGAGCGCCTCCGCGAGGTGGCCGGCCTGTGCGAAGGCAACCTCCGCGACATCGACGGCGCGGTGAGCGCGTGGCGCCAGCTGCTCGCCGTCGATAGGTCAGATGAAAGCGCGCGCAGCGCCCTCATGCGTCTCCTCGAGAAGGGGCAGCGCTGGGACGACCTCGCGACGCTCATCGAGCAAGAGGCGAACATCGAGAGCGACGTCGAGACGAAGATCGCGCTCGAGCGGAAGCTCGCGAAGCTCCAAGAGGACAAGCGCAAGGACCTCGTGGGCGCCGGCGAGGCGTGGGGCCGCATCGTGCAGCTCACGCCCGACGACGAGCACGCGATCCAGACCGCCGCGAAGCTCTTCGAGAAGGCCGAGCGCATCGACCTCGCCGCGCGGACGCTCGCGGAGAGCGCGCCGTACCTCGAGGACCCGATCGCCAAGGGCAACCTGCTGCAGCGCCTCGCGGAGTTCTACGAACAGCTCGGTGACACGACGGCGGCGGGCGACTCGTTCGCGGAGGCGGCCGACTCGCTGCGCAGCGGGAAGCTCTGGGAAGAGGCGGAGCGCCTCTACACGGCCGTCGAGGCGTGGGAGAAGGCAGCGAACGCGGCCCACCAGCGCGGCCTGCTCACGGGCGACATCAAGCTGCAGGCGCAGTACCACGCGCGCGCGGCCGAGTACCTGGGCAAGGTCGGCGATGAAGAGGGCGCGCTCGAACGCCTCGAGGAGGCGAACAACCTCGACCCGTTGAACGACGACTACGCAGACGCGATCGTCGCGCGGTACAACCAGAACGACCAGGTCGACCGGCTCGTCAACTTCCTCGCGCGCCGCGGCGAGCGCCTGAACGATCGGGCCAAGCGCGTCGCGCTGCGGCGCGAGGCGGCGACCCTGGCGGTCTCGCGCCTCGACGACCGCGAGCTCGGCCGCGAGCTGTGGCTCAAGGTCCTCGAAGACGGCGACGACAAGGAGGCCCTCGAGCGCCTCATCGACGACGCGATCGATAGGCTCGATCACACGGAGGCCGCGACGCTGCTGCGCCGCCTCGGCGCGAACACGGTCGACAAGGCCGAGCGCGCGCGCGTGGCGCTCCGCGAGGCGGGGCTCCTCGCCGAGGGCGTCGGCGATCTCGACACGGCGATCTCGCGGTACGAGGGCATCCTCGCCGAGCTCGACGCGACGTGCCGGCCCGCGCTCCAGGCGATCGCGACGATCCAAGAAGACCGCGGAAGCCTCGATCTCGCGGCGGACGCCCTCGAGCGCGAGCTCAAGCTGGTCGCTGACGTCTTCGAGCGCGGCCAGATCGCCACGCGGCTCGCGCGGCTGTACGAGCAGCTCGACGACCCGCGCAGCGCCATCCGCGCCCTCGACCTCGTGCGCAAGGCCGACCCAGAAGACTTCGACGCGCTCACCCGCCTGAGCGAGCTCTGCGAGATCACGGAGCAGTGGGGCCGCGTCGCCGAGCTCATGGTCGAGCGCATCGAGGTCGAGGCCGACGAGAGCGAGGTCAGCGCGCTCACGATGAAGCTCGCCGAGATGCTCGCCGACAAGCTCGATCGCGGCGACGAGGCGCTCGCAGCGCTCACCGATCTCGCCGATCAGGGCGACGCCCAGGTCCGCGACGCCTACATCGAGCTCGGCGATCGCCTCGGCTGGAAGGGCATCGTCGCGACCAAGCTGAAGGAGTGGTGGTTCGACGCGCGCCACGGCGCCGAGCGCACCGCGGCACTCCGCGGCGCCTTCGAGCGCTTCGCTGAGGTGGGGCGCGACCAAGACGCGGTCTCGGTCGCGATCGAGCTGCTCCGCGCGAAGGGCGCGGACCTCGAGCTCGCGAGCCGCCTCGAGCGCCTCGCCGTCAAGACCGGGGATCTCGACGCCCTCGGGGTCGCGCACGACCTGCTGGCCCGCGAGGTCAGCGGCGCCGATCGCGCGCACGAGCTCGTCCGCCAGGGCGAGGTGCGCGTCGAGGCAGGCATGGGGCGCGCCGAGGCGATCGCGCACGGCGAGGGCGGCCTCTCGGGCATCGCCCCGTCGGACGCCGAGCCGCTGCTCGAGCGCCTCGCCGCCTTCGCGGCGAAGCCCTCCGACGTGGTCGATCTCTATGAGCGGCAGGTGTCGCGCGCGAAGGCGCCCGCCGACCGGGTGCGCGCGCTCGCTCGCGTGGCGCAGGTGGCCGCGGCGCGCGGGC
>CAZHGG010001047.1:0-2521 GCA_964531755.1 uncultured Polyangiaceae bacterium | reverse complement strand
CCGCGAGCGTCGAGGGGGGCTCGCGCGGCGCGTCGACGGCCGCGCCGCACGCGACGAGCGCGGCCGCGAGGCCGAAGACCAGCGAGCGCGCGGGCGTGGGCCAAGGAGTGCGCATCGGACCTCTTCTCAGCGTAGCGCGCGCCGGTGCGCGCCGCTCGCTACCGGAGCCCGTCGCTCAGCGCGCGCATCATCGGGTTTCGCTTGCCGGCCGGCTGGGAGGGGAGGTGGCCCTGGTTCAGCGTCCACACGATCACGCCGCCGAGCCCCGCGGATTTCACGTACGCGGCCTTCGCCCGGACCGACTCCTCGTCTTCGTAGCTCACCAGGGTGCACTTCTGCGCGCCGGTGGGCGCGGAGAAGGCGAGGTACGGCGAGCTCGCGACCGAGTCCCACTTTCGGGCCGCCGGCTTCAGATACCCCTCGACGATGGCGCGATAGCTCATGACGTGATCGTTCGCGACCACCCTGGACGAGCCGACCGCCTGGCCGGGCGCGCTCACCCCGCCGCCCCAGCAGGTGCCGTAGAGGCCCGCGCCCACGCCCAGCTTCGCCGCGGGGACGCCCGCGGCCAGGTACGCGTCTACCGACGACTTCACCGACGACGGCGTGTCGGGGCCGGCGCCGTCGAGCGCCGACGAGTGCCACGCCTTCCAGCCTGGCCAGTCCCTCGCCATGCCGTAGGTCATGATGTTGAGCCGGTCGACGAGCGCCGCGAGCTGGGCGTACACCCCGGACACGGGCGCGGTGCCCGTCGTGATCCAGTTGACGGGGAGGGTCATGAGCGCGTTCGGATCGGCCTTCTTCAGCGCCCGGACGAGGGCGAGGAGCGAGGGCTCGTCGGCCGGGAGCACGGGCTCCCAGTCGAGGTCGTAGCCGTCGAAGCCCACCTCCTTGCGGAGCGCGACCAGCGCGGCGACGAGGGTCGGGAGCTTCTTCTCCGCGGCCGCGGCGACCCACCCGTCGTGGGCGCCCTCGCCCCCGACCATGACGAGCGCCTTCTTGCCGCGCCCGTGCGCGAGCTCGACGAGCTCCTTCGCCATCGCGGGCCCCTTCACGGGGTCGATCGCGTACGTGGTGTCGAGCGTGCCGTCCGCCTTGGGGAGCGCGGCGCCGACCGCGAGGTGCGTGAGGTTCTCCCACTCGACGTCGGCCGCTGGCAGCAGGCTGCGCTCGTAGCCCGCGTAATACGCCATCACCCAGCGCGCGTCGGCCGTGCTCGTGGGGGGCGTCGTCGTCGGCGCCGGGCCCCCCGCACCCTCGGGCGTCCCTGCGGGGTCGATGACCGGCGGGCCGTCGCTGGGCGTCGAGTCAGCCTGGCACGCGCCCAGCGCGCACGCGAGACCGAGGGAGACGACGAGGCGGCGCAGCATGGCTCTTGGGTTCTATAAAGCACCCGGCGCGTTTGTCGAAGACGATCGTCACGATCCGGGCGTGGCTCAGCTCGCGCTCGCCGCGTCGGCCGGCGCTGGCGCGCGCCGTCGCGCGAGGGTCTCTGCGACGAGGTCGTGGACGGCCTGCGCGTGCTCCTTCGAGGTCTCGGCCGACCAGCTCGACGTGTCGATCGGGGGCAGGACCTCGATGGGCAGCTCCCCCTTGTGGAACGTGAACCCCTTCGGCCAGATGCGGTCGGCCCCGTGGACCACCACGGGCACCACCGGCAGCCCGGTGGCGATGGCGAGGTGCACGAACCCGGTCTTGAAGGGGCGGAGCTTCCCGTCGCGGCTGCGCGTGCCCTCCGGCAGGATCCAGCACGCGAGCCGGTGCTTCTTCATGAGCTCCGCCGCGGCCGTGAGCTCGCCCACCGACTGGGTCTTGTCGCCGCGGTCGAGGAGGAGGTGCCCCGACAGCTTGTAGAGCTGCCCGAGGAACGGCACCTTCGTGATCTCCTTCTTCGTCACGCCGCACCCGCCGATGGGGCAGAGCCAGATGGCGAGGAACATGTCGAGCGTCGACGTGTGGTTCATCACGTAGATCGCGGGGAAGTGGTCGTTGATGCCCTCGCGGTTCACGAAGGTCGTGCGCGCGCCGGACATCCAGGTGATGGCGCTCCCGGTGATCTTGCCGAGCACGTTCGTGAGCTTGATCCTCAGGGTGCGCGAGGGCAGCAGCAGCAGCGCGAGCGGCATGCCCACGACCGACACCGCCGCGATGAGCCCGAACCCGGCCGCGTAGCGGGGGATCGAGGACTTCAGGCGGCGCGTGGGGGGGAGCGCGGAGGAGACGGCGGTGGTCACAGTGGTCACCCCTCGGGCGTAGCACAGGGCCGCGGCGGCGTTCTGTCAGGGCTTGACCAGGTCGTCGTAGGCGTCCGGGCGCCGATCCCGGTAGAACTGCCACACCTTGCGGACCTCCTCGATGACGTCGAGGTCGCACACGGCCGTGACGAGCTCGGTCTGGTCCTCCGAGGCGGTCGCCAGGAAGCTCCCGCGCGGATCGACGATGTAGCTCGACCCGTAGAATCGCCCGATGTTCCAGGGCGCCTCGGTGCCGACCCGGTTCGACGCCGCCACGAAGTAGCCGT
>CAZHGG010001046.1:0-2533 GCA_964531755.1 uncultured Polyangiaceae bacterium | reverse complement strand
CCGTCACGGATGCGCTCGAGCACGCGCACCTCGTTGCCCGAGCCGAAGAGGGGCGCCAGCGTGAGCAGCTCGCCGAGGACGATGCCCGCCGCGAACAGATCGCTCCGCGCGTCGAGCTCGCCCCCGGTGACCTGCTCCGGCGACATGTAGCCGAGCTTGCCCTTCACCTGCCCCGCGTTCGTGCGGCGCTCGAGCTCTGTCGCCCGCATGATGCCGAAGTCCGTGAGCTTCACCTCGCCGCCGCGGGAGATGAGCAGGTTGCCCGGCGACACATCACGGTGCACGAGCCCGAGCGGCGCGCCGTGCGCATCGCGTGCATTATGCACATAATCGAGCGCGCGCAGGACCGAGAGGGTGATCTGGATGGCGATCTCCACGCCGAGCGGCGCGCGGCGCGCGGCGGCGGCCCGCATGAGCTTGGCCACGGTGGTACCCTCGACGTACTCCATGGCCATGTAGAGCTCGTCGCCCTCGTCGCCGAAGTCGAAGATCTGCACGACGTTGGGGTGGCACAGGCGCGCCGACACGCGGGCCTCATCCACGAACATCGCGACGAACTCGGGGTCGTGCGCCAGCTCGGGGAGGATGCGCTTGAGCGCGACGGTCTTCTCGAAGCCGTGAGGTCCACGCCGCCGCGCGACGTACACCTCCGCCATCCCGCCGGCGGCCACGCGCTGCTCGAGCACGTAAGGACCGAGGCTCGTCGGCTGGTCGCCCGGTTCCATTGGGGGGCATCCTAGCGAAAACGGCGCGCGCGCGGGTCAATTCGGGACCGCGCGCGGGCGCTCTCTCGACGGCCGCGCGGTGCTAGGGTTCGGCGCACCATGGCCAAGCCCGGGACCCCCGCGCGCGCTCCGTCCGGCGTGCTCGTCGTCGACAAGGCGCGCGGCCCGACGAGCCACGACGTGGTCGCGAAGGCGCGAGCGCTCCTCCGTACGCGGGAGGTCGGCCACGCGGGCACGCTCGATCCGATGGCGACCGGCGTGCTCGTGCTCGGCGTCGGCGAGGGCACGAAGCTGCTCCCCTACCTCACAGCGCACGACAAGACCTACGAGGCGACCCTCGTGCTGGGCGAGACCACCGAGACCCTCGACGCGGAGGGCGTGAAGCGGACGCCGGCGGAGATCGCCCCGTGGCTGATGGAGGCGCTCGCGAGCGTCGCGCGAGGGGAGGCGCCGCCCGCTGCCCTCCGCGAGGCGCTGGACGGGGAGCGCGCGAGGCGAGCCCAGGTCCCCCCGGCGTTCTCGGCGATCCGCAGAGACGGGATCCGCGCGCACACGCTGGCGCGCGCGGGGGTGGCGGTGGAGCTCGAGCCCCGGCCGGTGCGCGTGCACGCGCTCGAGCTCACCGCGGCGTCCCCCCTCCCGCCGACCCTGAGCGTGCGGGTAGTGGCAGACAAAGGCTATTATGTTCGCTCACTTGGGCGTGACCTTGCGCTCGCGCTCGGCACGCAGGGGCACCTCTCTGCGCTCCGGCGGGTGCGCTCCGGCCCGTTCGACCTCGCGCGCGCGGTGGCCCTCGACGCGGACGCCGCGCGGGGCGTGCTCGACCTCGCGACCGCCGCGGCCCTCGCGCTTCCAACGGCGACGCTCGGCGACGAGGCTGTGCTCCAGGCGCGGCGCGGCCAGCGCGTCCGCCTCCCCGACGACTCCCCCGACGCGCCGTGCGCGTGGCTCGACGGCGCCGGGGCCCTCGTCGCGATCGGCGAGCGCGCGCCCGAGGGCCACGGGCGGGTGCTGCGAGGGTTCGCGCCCGTGGCCGCTACTTCTTCCCCTTGAGCTTCTCTTTCGCGAGCTTGATGCGCTCCTCGGCGGCCTTCTTCATCGGTCCCCCGGGCTCGAGCTTGAGGTAGGTCTCGTACGCCGTAACGACATCTTTCCAGCGGCCGGCCTCCGCGTGGCGACCGCCCAAGTAAAAGTAGGCGGGCGCGTATTTCGGCTCTTTGGCGATGGCCGCCTCGAGGTCCGCGAGCGCGCCGGCCTTGTCGCGCGCCCCGAGCTTGCAGAGCGCGCGGTACGTGCGCAGCTCTGCCGCGTCTTGCTTCGTGAGCGCGCCGTCGAGCACGCGGATGCAGTCGGCGAACGCGCCGACGTTCTTGAGCTCGAAGCCTACCGAGGCGAGCACGCCGACGTCGCCGTTCGCGAGCTTCTCGGCCTGGAGGAGCCGCTCCCTCGCGGCGTCGCCCTTCTTCCACTTTCCTAGCCACTGGCCCAGGGTGAGCGGCGCGAGGGGATCGGCGGGGGCGAGCTTCACGGCGAGCTCCATCGCGCGGGTGGCGCCGGCCTCGTCGCCCTTGGTCGCCAGGGCGACGCCCAGGTTCTCGGCCAACGCAGCGCTCTTCGGGTGCTTGTCGAGCCCCGCCTGGGCGAGCGCCGCCGCGTCGTCGGCCTTGCCAGCGTCGAGCAGGAGCGCGGAGAGGTTCACCGAGCCGACCTCGTGGCCCGGCGTCGTCGCGAGGGCCGCGCGGTAGTGCTTCTCGGCCGCCGCCTTGTCGGCGCGCTCGAGCAGCGCGCCGAGGTACGCGTGCGCGTCG
>CAZHGG010001045.1:0-2544 GCA_964531755.1 uncultured Polyangiaceae bacterium | reverse complement strand
CTCGGTCGGGGCGTCGTCGGGGCCGCGCAGCTCGACGCGCAGGTTCACGCGCGGGGGCCGCGCGCGGCCGTCGATCGAGCGCCGCAGGACCACGGCGGAGGCCGCCGACCCGGGCTCCCACTCGGCCGCCCGCTCCGCGGCGAGCTTCACGCTCGCGTGCTCTTGCGCCGCGCGCGGGGCGAGCACGATGTCGACCAAGCGAGGACCACGGCGGACCATGGCCCGACGTGTAGCACCGGGCGCGGCGAGCGCGGCGACGTTCTCCGGTTCTCCGGTGCGCTGCGCGCGCGACGGGTCTACTCTCCCGGGGTGCGACGGGAACAAGTATGGAAGTCGGTGGCCGAGTCCCTCCGCGCGGAGTTCGGGCGCCTGCTCGACGTCCGCGACGTGCGCCGCGTGCGGCGCGTCGCGGGCGACGCCTGGACGGTGAGCGTCGTGCTCGCCGCGCCCTCCGGCGACCTCCACGTCGCCGACCTCACCGTCGACGACGCGGGGAGCGTCTCGCCCTCGCTCGACGGCGACCACGTGATCGAGGCGGTGCGCCGCGCCGACGCCGCGGCCAGCGGCGCCGCCGAGCCAGACGCGCTCGCCGGCTTCGGCGCCGAGCTGGGCGCCGAGGAGGACGTCGGCCTCGACCTGCTCGAGGAGCTCGAGCAGCCGGTCGAGGTGCGGGTCGCGGCGGCCCTCGCGCGGGGCGACGCGGCCTCCCTCCAAGAGGCGCGAGAGCTGCTGCCGCGCATGCTCGCCGATCACGAGCTGCGGGGCGCGACGCTCCTCACCATGGCGGAGCTCGAGGTCAAGCTCGGCGAGGGCGGCCTCGCGCGGGGCTACCTCGAGGCGGCGGCGCGCGAGTTCGCCGATCGCTTCGACCTGAACGCCCTGGAGAAGGCCGCGGCCGTCGCGCTCGCCCTCGACGGCCGCGACGCCTTCGCGGGCTCGGCGGTGCACACCCTGCTCGAGCAGAGCCGCGCCAGGCTCACCCCCGTCGCGTCGATCTTCGACACGCGCAGCTTCCGGGAGCTCGACGCGACGCTCCGCGACCGGCTCACGCAGCGCATGGCGTCGCGCACCCTCGCGCCGGGCGAGAGCCTGGTGGTCGAGGGCGAGCCATCGGAGAGCGTGTTCGTGGTCAAGAGCGGCCTCGTCGGCGTGTGGCTCGAGAAGCCCTCCGGCGGCTCGTGGCTCGTGCGGTGCTGCTTCCCCGGGTGGCTCCTCGGCGAGTCCAGCGTGCTCGGCGGCGACGATCCGCGCTGCACGGCCACGCTGCGCGCCGAGCGGGTGAGCGAGGTGTGGGTGTGCCCGGCGCCCGTGATGCGCGAGCTCATGGCGGCCGACCCCGCGTTCGCGCAGCGCATCGCCGAGACCAAGCAGCTCCACCGCATCGACTCGTTCTTCTCGATGCACGAGACCATGGGGCAGCTCGACGTGCTCGTGCGCGACGACATCCTCTCGTGCCTCCAGCGGATCGAGTCGTTCGAGGGCGACGTCGTGCTGTGCGCCGCGGGAGAGGTGCCGCGCGCGGCCTGCCTCGTCGCGCGCGGCGGCATCGCCCTGTTCGAGGAGGGCAAGGCCGAGCCGCTGGCCGTCGTGGAGGCCGACTCCTTCTACGGCGTGCGCGACGCCATCCACCAAATGCCGCCGGCCGTGACCGCGATCGCGCAGCCCGGGAGCACGATCGCCTTCTTCGAGGGCGCCCGGCTCCAGCGCCTCTGCGAGCGGAGCCCGGAGAACGTCATCGCCGTGCTCGAGCGCCTCGGCTAGTCGTCGGCACCTCTGGTATGCTCGGCCGCTTCGCGCGGTGCGCGACTTTTTTCGGCGCTAACCCACTGGAATTGCATGACAAACGGCCTCGAGCACCTGGTGGAGGAGGGCCTCGTCGCGGAGGTCTTGTCGCGCCTCAAGAGCGGCAAGGAGGCCGACGTGTACCTCGTGCGCTTCGGCGGGCGGGTGGTCGCCGCGAAGGTCTACAAGGACGCGGCCCACCGCAGCTTCAAGAACAACGCCGACTACAAGGAGGGCCGCGCGGTGCGCAACACGCGCGCCCAGCGCGCCATCGAGCGCGGTTCGAAGTTCGGCCGCGCGGCCGCGGAGGACGCGTGGAAGACCGCCGAGGTCGACGCGCTCTACAAGCTCCACGCGGCCGGCGTGCGCGTGCCCACCCCTGTGATGTTCCTCGAGGGGGTGCTGCTGATGGAGCTCGTCCTCGACCGGACGGGCGCGCCCGCGCCCCGCCTCGTCGACGTCGACCTCGACGCCGCGCAGGCGCGCGCGGGCTACCACGACATGCTCGCGCAGCTCGTCAAGATCCTCTGCTGCGACCTCATCCACGGCGATCTCTCGCCGTACAACGTGCTGTGGAGCGGGCAGGGCCCGACGGTGATCGACTTCCCGCAGATCGTCTCGGCCGCCCACAACAGCCGCTCGGAGGCCTTCTTCCGGCGCGACGCGCGCAACATCCTGGGCCACTTCGCGGCCCTCGAACCGAGCCTGCGCGCGCGCCACAGCGACGTCGACGAGATCTGGCGGGCCTACCTGCGGCGCGAG
>CAZHGG010001044.1:0-2556 GCA_964531755.1 uncultured Polyangiaceae bacterium | reverse complement strand
GGGTCGCGGCGGGGCTCGGCGGGCCCCCGTCGGTCGGCGCCGTCGCGGGACCGCTGGCCGCGGCGGTCGGCCCGGGGCCCGAAGAAGGGGACGGCGCGGGCGGCGGCGACGACGATGGGGCCGGCGGCGGGAGCGGCGACACGGCCGGGCTGACGCCCCCGAAGTCGGGCGGGGGAGGCTCGGCGCGGGCGCACCCCGCGCACGCGAGCCCGCCAATCAGGGCGCAGAGCAAGGTGCGAGGCCACGCCGGTTCCACGGCGGCCTTATACCACCCGGCGCCCCCTGGCGCGACGCCACCGATCGCAGTCCGCCGTGGGAGGGGTGCGACCGCTTTTCTCTGCGCGCCAGGAGAAAATCTGTAACCTGTCCTCCCAGGAGAACTCATGAGACCTGCGTCGATCGCCATCCTTTCTTCGCTCGTGGTCGCGGCCGTGCTCGTGTCGGCCTGTAAGAAGGACGACCCGCCGCCGAACACCCCGCCCCCGTACGCGGGCCAGCCGGGTCAGCCGGGGTACCCGCCGGGCCAGCCGGGGTACCCGCCGGGCCAGCCGGGGTACCCGCCCCCGGGTCAGCCGGGGTACCCGCCCCCGGGCCAGCCGGGGTACCCGCCCCCCGGCCAGCCCGTGCCGGGCCAGCCCGCAGGCCCCACGCTCGCCGTGCCCGGCCCCCAGGCGATCGCGTGCACGAACGACTCGGCCTGCATGTCGCACAAGTGCAACGTGCAATACGGCAAATGCGCCTTCCCCTGCGAGACCGACTTCGACTGCGTCAACGGCCTCGGCTGCATGAAGGGCGGGCCCCTCGGCGCGGTGTGCCTGCCGAAGATGCCGGGCCAGCAGTAGCCCCGCGGTCGGGCGGGCGCCCACCGTCGAGACCCCCGAGCGACGGCGCCCCCGTCGCGCGGGGGTCGTGTGTTTTTGGGCGCGTGCGCGGCGGTGGCCACGCGGCGCGTCGCGGAAGTCGTGGGGAATTTCTCCCACTCGGGTCGATTTTCGATAAGCTGCGCGCCCCACGAGCGGGGGCTGCGGCGGCTGGCCGGGGTCGCGCTCACGGAATCGCTAAGGAGCCGCATGAACCCGACGATTGACATCCTCCGCGGAGAGCTCGAGCGCCTGTTTTCGCTCGAAGAGATGACCACCATGAGCGGTGAGCTCTTGGGGCTCCCCCCGGACGACGTCGGCGGCGCCTCCGCCAAGGGCAGCTTCGCGCGCGCGCTCACCGAGCGCTGCGTGGCCGGGGAGCGCATCGAGGCGCTGGTGGACGTGCTGCGGGTCCAGCGGCGCGACGTAGACCCCCGCGTGTTCGACATCGCGGCCCTGCTCCGCACCGAGGAGCTGCCCTCCGGCCGCCAAATCGGGGAGTTTACGGTCCAAAAGAAGCTCGGCGAGAGCGACCTCTCGTCGGTCTACGTCGCCCTCCGCGGCGGCGAGAGCTACACGCTGAAGGTGCTCCGCCGCGAGGCCGCCCGCGACCTCCGCGCCGTCCACAGGTTCCTCACCGCCAACCGGCTCGTGGCGTCGCTCACGCACGCGGGCCTGCCCGTGGGGCTCGAGGCCGGGGAGCTCGACGAGGGCGTGTTCTTCGTGGCGTACCGGCACATCGAGGGCGCGCCGCTCTCGCACCGGTTCTCGCGCATGGGCGCCTCCCACGTGGGCGAGCTCAAGCCCATGCTGAAGAACCTGCTCGAGCCGCTCGCCGCGCTGCACCGGGCCCAGCTCTCCCACGGGGACCTGAAGCTCGAGAACGTGCTGCTCGCCCACGACGGCAGGGTGGTGCTCATCGACTTCGGGACGGACCGCCTCCGTCACCGGGGATCTGGGCAAAATGGCAAACAAATCGCGGTGATAGGCTCGCCTCGTACCATCGCCCCGGAGATCGTCCGCGGCAAGCACGCCGACGCAAAGGCGGACGTCTACGCGTTCGGCGCCATGATGTACGAGCTCATCTCGGGCAAGCCCGTCTTCGAGGCCGACACGCTCGCCGACGCCGCGTTCGCCCACCTCGCGACCGAGCCCGCGCCGCCCAGCACGAAGGCCCCGCGCGGCTGGGTCTCCCGAGACGTCGACGCGTTCGTGCTCTCCCTCCTCCAGAAAGACCCCGCCCGCCGCCCGAAGGACGCCGTGGCGCTCCTCGAGGCCATCGAGACCATCGGCCGCGCGAGCATCTCGGTGCGCCCCGCCGCGCCGATCGCGCCCGAGAAGGTCGACGAGCTGCTCGCGAAGCTCGCCGAGAGCCCGACCGACGCGGAGGTCGGCATGGCCGCGGAGACCGCCATCGACCAGGGCGCGGACGCCACGCGCGTCGCCGAGGCGTTCCTCGCCGCGGCCGCGAGCGTCTCCGCCGAGACCGACGAGGCCCGCGAGTCGAAGAAGGCCCTGCTCTTCCGCGCCGCGCGCTCGTTCGACCACGGGGCCGACAAGGCGCGCGCCGAGGCGGCGTACGCCGCGGTGCTCGAGGTCGACCCGGGCGACGACACGGCCTTCAGCGCGCTCGAGGGGCTGCGCAAGGCGCTCGGCAAATACGAGGAGCTCGTCGAGATGCTCCTCGAGCGCAGCC
>CAZHGG010001043.1:0-2556 GCA_964531755.1 uncultured Polyangiaceae bacterium | reverse complement strand
TGCGGCCACCGGGGTCACCGCGACCGTAGGGCGCGGCGTCGTGCTCTCATGCAAGACCGCGGACGGCGAGACCCTCAAGACCGGCTGCGGCGCGTCTGGCTTCGACCTCGTGGCCCAGCCGCGTCTGCGCAACCTCGCGCAGTGCACGGCGGCCCTCCACGCGACCGGCAAGCTCTCGGTGCTCTTTACGCTCGACTACGCGAGCGGGCGCATGGACATGAGCGTCGGGAGGTCGTCGACCGTCAAGGACACCGAGGCCTTCCTCGGCTGCATGCGCACCGAGTTCACGGGGGTCGTTCTGAAGGGGCTCCCACACACGCACACGCGCTACGTCGTCGCGTACGCGGTGACCTTCGGCGCCGCCGGCCCCGGCGACGCGCCCTCGCGCCCCGACGAGCCCGCGGCCCCTGCCGCCACGTCTGGCCCCGCTCAGGTGACCTGGGAGACGGCGCTGGTGCGCGACGCGCCGAAGTCGGGCGCCGTCGTGGCGAGGCTGCCGCGCGGCACGAAGGTGACCACCTCCGCCTCGCGCGAGGGCTGGTTCAAGATCACCTTCGCGGAGGGCGAGGGGTGGGTCTACAGGGGCGCCATCGGCCGCTAGACCGCGCCTTCACTCGTCCAGGGGGTCGAGGGGGGCGCGCCGCGAGCGCCCCTCCTCGTCGACCGCGAGCAGCTCCTCGACCCTTCTCTGCGCCGCGTCGAGCTTCGCCTGCGAGCGCGCCGAGAGGCTCACTCCCTCCTCGAAGAGGGCGAGAGACTCCTCCAAGGGGAGGTCCCCACGCTCGAGCCGGCCCACGATCTCGGCGAGGCGCTTCATCGACGCCTCGAACGGCGCGTCGTCGGTGGGCGCGGGCGCCTGCGGCTCGGCGTCGCGTCGTGGCTTCATTTCGTGGGGCCCTCGGTCGTGAAACGGGGTGCGAGCAGGAGGTGCGTGTCACCGGGCGGGACCGCCGGCACCAGGGCGTAGCCGTCGGGGTCGAACGCGATGGGCACCGCCTCCCCCGACGAGGTGATCAGGGTCGCGGCGTGCCCGGTGTCCGTGGGCGCGCGGCCGTCCGGGCCGGTGATGCGCAGCCAAGCGACCTCGGCGGCCTCGCCGGGGGCGGCGGACCCGCCGCGGAGCGCGCGGCGAGCGAGCGAGCGCACCTCGGGGCTTGGGTCGAGGTGGGCGGCGATCCTCAGCGTGTCGGCGCGCACGGGGGAGCGCGCGTCCCGCTGCCGCGCGGCGAGCGCGCCGACGAGGGCGCTCCGTCGCTGGGCGTCTGGCTCGTAGGTGTAGGCGCTCGCCAGCCAGCCCGAGGCGTCGCGCGCGTCGCTCTCCGCGAGGCCGCGCAGCGTGTACGTCGCGATGAGCGACGTGGGAGAGGTGGCGAGCGCGCGCACCTTGTCGCTCGCCTGCTCCTTCGTGCGTCGCGCGAGGGCGAAGGCGGCGAGCGGCGCCTCGGGCTCCCCCGACTCCGCCCGATCCACGAGCAGCACGGACGGCACGTTGCCGCTCGGATCGCCGCCCGCGAGGGCCGCAAAGAGCGCGGAGCGCGCCGCCGGGTGCTTCTCGTCGACCGCGCGGAGGAGCAGCGCGCTCCGCACCGCGGGCGTCGCGCGACCGCGGCTCCCCATGGCCGCCGCGGCCCTCACGAGCGGGTCGGGGTCGGCGAGGTGTGCCTCCGGTCCAACGTCGCCGAGCGCGACGCGGGCGAAGACCCCCACCGAGCGATCGGCGGGCGACCGGGACGCCGACAGCGCCCGCAGGGTGGTCCTCGCCTCGTCGATGGGGGCGCCGCCAGTGAGCACGTGCACGACGTACGCGCGCACCCCGAGGCGACGGGCCTCGGGCGAGCGGAGCATCGCGATGAGCCACGGGACCGCCGCGTCGCCGCGCATGCGCCCGAGCGCCTGCGCCGCCTCGCTCTCGACCGACTTGTCGAGCACGAGGCTGCCGAGCGCCTTGGCGGCCGCGGCCGAGCGGCAGCGCGACAGGGCGGCGATCGCCGCGGTGCGCTGGCCGTGCAGCGGGTGGACGCTGGCGCGGGCGGCGAGGTGCTTCACGAGCTCGTCGCTCTCGACGTGCGGGATGAGGTCGACGGCGAACGGCGCGGCTCCCTCGTCCTCGAGCAGCCCCTTCACACCCTCGGAGCCCTCGCGCGCGCCGAGCGCCACGAGCGCCTGGACTGCGGCGATGCGCAGCGGTGCGCTCGCGGTGCCCTTCTTGGCGAGCTCTCTCGCCGCGGGGAGCGCGCGCTCGTCCCCCTTCTTGGCGAGCTCCAGCAGCGCCAGGCCCTTCACGCGTGGATCGGGCGCCGCCAGGCCGAGCAGGAGCACGTCGCCGGCGCGGAGATCTTCGGTGCGCGACACGGCGAGCAGGAGCGGGGCTGTGAGCCCGCGCGCCGAGCCGAGGCCGCGCAGCGTAGCGGGCGGCGCGGCGGCGAGGGCGTCGGCGGCCGCAGCCCCAGCGGCGCTCACCGTGCGGGTGGCGTTGAGCAGCGCCTCGAGCGCGGCGCCGTTGCCGCTCTCCGCGAGGGCGAGCGCCGCGGTGGCTCGCGCGAGCTCGACCTGCTC
>CAZHGG010001042.1:0-2558 GCA_964531755.1 uncultured Polyangiaceae bacterium | reverse complement strand
CTGGGGCTGGACAGGCTTGATCGGCATCGGCATTCTGCCAGGCGATTCGCGGGAAGAACTCTTCATGCAGCGCAATCTCCAAGGCGTTCCAAATCTCGCCAACGTATTGGATCTCGCCGTGGGGCGCACACACTCCTGCGCCCTGGCCTCCGTCCGTCGGAGCACGGAAGAGGGGCAGACCGTCCCGTTCTGCTGGGGCCGGAGCGAAACCCACGCGCACGGTCAGGTGGACACCGCGGCCGGGGTGACGGCGAGTCCCTATCCAATGCTGGAGGTCGCAGACGCGACCTCGGTCGTCGCGAGCAGCGACAGCACCTGCATCACCCGGGCACGCGGCGTCGTGAGTTGTTGGGGGCGCTTCAACGGCGCAGGCGGAGCCTCCCCGAGTGTGACCCCGGTCGACGCCGCGCTGCCGCCGTAGCGGCTCCCATGACGGCGCGGGGCATTTTGTAGTAGGTGTCCTCGTCGGTGTGAGAGCCTCCTCGACGATCGCGCTCGGCCTCCTCCTCGCGCCGCGCCCCTCCGCGGCGCAGTCGCCCTCCGACCAGCTCACGCGCACCACGCTCCTCCGCGAGGCCGAACAGGCGCGGGCCGCGGGAGACCACACGCGCGCGCTCGTGGCCTTCGAACGGGCCGGGAGCATCCTGATGACGCCCTCCCTCCGGCAGATGCTGGCGCTCGAGCACGAGGCCCTCGGGCACACGCTCGAAGCGCTCGATCAGGCGGCCCGCTGCGCGCGGGAGGCCGAGTCCGACGAGGGGCTCAACCACCGCGCCGCGATCCTTGCCACGTGCAGGGCCGTCCGCGATCGCCTCGACGCGCGTGTGGGGCGCCTGGTCGTCCGCGTCGCGCCGGGCGCCCCCGCCGGTCTCGTGGTCCGCGTGGGAGACGACGTCCTCGCCCCCGCGCTCTACGGCTTGCCGCGGCCCCTCCTGCCTGGGCGCGTGGCGGTCGAGGCGAGCACGGACAGCGGGCGTCGCCGGGAAGAGGTCGTCATCGCCGCGGGGCAGACCGTGCAGCTCGAGCTCGAACTCCCGTCGCTGCCACCTCCGCCGACACCGCGCGCTGTCGTGGTGACTCCGCCGCCCCCGCCGCCCCCGCCACCCCCGCCTCCCGCGGCGGCCCCGCCCGAACCACGGCTGTCGCTCTCGCTCGGCGGCGGCTTCGGCGCCACGGCTGTCGGCGTGGACGCGGGCCTCGTGGCCTTCGAACTCCGCCTCGGGCGAGGATGGCTGCGCGCCGCGTTGGAGCTCGGTGGGGCGCTCGCGGCGCGATTGGACGCGCGCCCTGCAGGGCCGCCAGGGCTCCGCGCGTGGGGACCGTGGCTGTCCGCGGGGGTCTGCCTCGTGCCGCCGCGCTGGCCCTGGGTGTACGCCTGCGCCCTGGGGACCGGCGGCGTCACCCTCGTCGAGGAGACGAGCGCCGTGCAGACCGCCGAGGCGCTGCTTCCCTGGGCGTCTGTGGCCCTCGCGCCGGGTGCGGAGCTTCCCCTCGCGTCGGGCTGGGCGCTTCGATTCGCCGCGCGCTGGACCGTGTCGATCTACGCGCCGCGGCTGGTCGCCGACGGAGGGGCCGGGTGGAGCGCGCCAGAGAGCGGACTCTCCGCGTGGTTGTACGTCGCCCGCGCCTGGCCGTAGCCGTCACCGACAGTGGCCCGCCGCGCCCGCCGCGAACGACGCGCGCACCTCGTCCGCGCGCAGCGAGCGTCCGCGGACGATCACCTCGTCGAGCTGGCCCGTGAATCGAAAGTAGCCCGTGCTCGAGGTGCCGAGGCGGAGGTCGTTGGCGGGGTTGTCGGGCACCGGTGGCGCGTGGAAGCGCGTGTCGGCCTGCGGCGCCCCGTCGACGTAGAGCCGCATCATCGCGCCGTCGTAGGTGGCCGCGAGGTGGGTCCACGCCTGCGCGGGGAGGGCGCCCTGGGAGAGCACCGACACCCCGCCCATGTGAAACCGCGCGACGCCTCCGTCGAGGTCCAGGAGGTAGCCGTCGCGGGCCCCCTGCGAGATCTTGTCGACGAGCCGCGCGAACAGGCCCGGCGCCGCGGGCCGAACCCAGAGCTCGACGCTCATCGCGTCGCGGAGCCGCGGGGCGTCCGCGGCAGGGAGGGCCAGCGTGCCGATGGGGAAGGTGGTGAGGTCGAAGGCGCTCCCCACCACGCCCGGCGAGAAGCGGATGGGCACATAGAGGCTGGTGCCCACGAGCGACCGCGCGCCGAGGGCGTCGCGGAGGTCGTCCCCTCGCAGCCAGAGCGCGTCGGTCCCTCGGTCGTCGAACGGCGCGCAGGGACCGACCCCAAGCACCGCGTCGTTGGCGCCGTCAGACCGCGCGGCGACGTCGGTGTCGGGCGCCACCGCCGCGTCGTTCCGCGCGTCGACATGCTCGACGCGGACTTCGTAGGTGCACCCCAGCGCCCACGCCCCGAGGGCCACGACGCGGCACACGAACGGCTTCCACACGGGGCGCATGGCATCAATCTCCCTGCGAGGCGGGACGATCGCCGTCACGTCGTGACGGGCACCCCCTCTGACGAGACCCACCCCGGGCGCTCATTCGACGGG
>CAZHGG010001041.1:0-2564 GCA_964531755.1 uncultured Polyangiaceae bacterium | reverse complement strand
CGCGCGGTCAGCGCGGAGGCCCAGGCCCACGCCGTGCCGTGCCCGCAGTGCCGCACCCCGGCGCGGTGGGGCAAGCAGAAGTGCCCGGCGTGCCAGGCGTGGATCGTGGTCGCGTGCGTCTTCTGCGGGGCGCTCTCGCCGCACAACCAGCAGGCGTGCCTCGCCTGCCGCGAGCCCTTCGCGGGCGCCGCGGAGCGGAAGATGCAGCGGCAGCAGCAGCACTCGCACGCCCAGTCGATGCAGACCCTCGGCACCGTGGGGAACATCGCGGCGTCCTTCCTCGGCGCGGCGGCGGGCGTCGCCGTCACCCACAGCTGGGAGAGCCACTCGACGTTCTCGTACGGCGACTCGTCCTACGACGAGGGCAGCGTCGACACCTTCGTCGACAACACGAGCGAGGACACCGACTGGGGCGGTGGCGACGACGGCTCCGGCGGCTGGGACGAGTAGGGCGCGGCGGGAACTTTCACGCGCGCCGGGTGTCGAAGCCCCTCGTGCGCGGAGCTCGCCGCGCCCCTCGCGGCGAACCGCGCGCCGCTCGACCCGCTCTTCGACCCGCTCCGCGACAGGACGTCCATGCGCCGCTCTACGCTCCTCATCAGCGCCCTCAGCGTCACCGCCCTCGCCTGCGCGACCGTAGTGACCGAGGAGCGCTCCCTCCGCCTCGCCGAGCGCGAGGGCCTCGACCTCCCCGCCGCGGTCGACGATCTCCCTGGCGTCGCGAGCCCCATGACCCTCACCGCGAGCGACGGCACCGGCCTCACGCTCGTGTCGCTCACGGCCTCGGCCGTCGTGGAGGACCCCCTCGCGTTCACCGAGCTCACGCTCGTCTTCGAGAACCCCCTCGATCGGCAGCTCGAGGGGCAGTTCAAGATCACGCTCCCGCAGGAGGCGTCGCTCAGCCGCTTCGCGATGAAGATCGACGATGCCTGGCAGGAGGGCGAGGTCGTCGAGAAGCAGGCCGCGCGGCGCGCCTACGAGGACTTCCTCCACCGCAAGCAAGACCCCGCCCTGCTCGAGCAAGGGGGTGGCAACGAGTTCGCTGCCCGCGTCTTCCCGATCCCGCCGCGCGGGCGCAAGCAGATCGTCCTCTCGTACTCCGAGACGCTGAAGGGCGACGCGCCCTACCGGCTCCCGCTCCGCGGGCTGCCGAAGCTGCAGGACCTCTCCATCGAGGTCCGCGGCGGCGCCGGCACGGGGGGCCCGAGGAACCTCCAGCGGCGGGATTTCGCGCCGGGGCGCGACTTCGTGCTCGGCGGGCGCGGGGTCGCGCGGAACGCCGCCATCGCGAGCGACGATCTCGCCGTCGCCCGCGTGATCCCGTTCGCGGAGTCCCGGCCCGAGCCGGTGGGTCGCGCGGTCGTGCTGGTGGACACCTCCGCGTCGCGCGCCCTCGACCTCGCCGACGAGGCGGCCCTCCTCGGACAGCTCGCCGCGCGCCTGCCGCCCGAGACGCACCTCTCCGTGCACGCGTTCGACGCGGAGGTGGCGCCGCTCTACGAAGGCCCCGCGGGCGCCGTCGGCGAGGCCCCGCTCGCGGCGCTCCGGGCGCGCCGGGCGCTGGGCGCGTCGAACCTCGAGCTCGCGCTGCAGCACGCGAAGGTCGTGGCCCAGAAGGCGCCGGGGACGCGGCGCGTGATCCTCCTCACGGACGGGGTCGCCTCCGCCGGCGAGACCGACGCCGCGAAGCTCGCGGGCGCCGTCGAGGCCCTCGCGGGCGTCGGCGTCGAGCGCCTCGACGCGGTCGCCGTCGGTAGCGTCCGCGACGAGGCGTTCCTCCGCCGCCTCACCGGCAAGACCCTCAAGAGCTCGGGTGTCGTCCTCTCGGCCGACCGGGGCGCGGAGGTCATCGCGCGGCGGCTCGGGGAGGCGTGCAGCCGCAGCGTGCCGATCGCGATCGAGGGCGCGCGCTGGTCCTACCCGCGGGTGCTCGACGGCGTGCAGTCCGGCGACGAGGTGCTCGTGTACGCGGAGCTGTCCGAGCCCCGCCCGCTGGTGGTCACCGCGGGCGGGCGCACGTTCCGCCCGATTCCCCACAAGGTCGAGCGGCCGCTGCTCGAGCGGTCGTGGGCCAAGGCGAAGATCGACAGCCTCGTCGCCGCGCCGCTCTCGCAGGGGGAGGCGGCCACGCGCAAGGCCATCGTCGACCTCTCCACGAAACACCGCGTCGTCAGCCCGCACACCTCGTTCCTCGTCCTCGAGACCGAGCAGGACTACGCGCGGTTTCACATCGACCGCCGCGCGAAGCTCGACATCCTCACGGTGGCCGACGGCAGGGTGCAGGTGGTCCACCGCTCACGAGGGCGAGACGACGACGACGCGACCGGCGTCGGGACCCGCGCGAAGGCGGAGGAGCCGAGCGTCTCCGCGCCGTGGGGCAACGACCCTCACCTCGCGAGGCAGGCGCCCCTCCGCGAGAGCGCCGACGTCGGCGGCGCCGACCCGCTGAGCGCGCGAGGCAACATGTGGGGCGACGCGATCGGCGACTCGTTCGGCGCCGGCGGCCTCGGGCTGAGCGGGGTCGGCGAGGGAGGCGGCGGGCGCGGCGCCGGGGTCGGCCTCGG
>CAZHGG010001040.1:0-2568 GCA_964531755.1 uncultured Polyangiaceae bacterium | reverse complement strand
CGCGGGCGTGGCTCGCGGCGTCGGTCGCGATCGCCCGTGAGCTCGCGGCGCTCGTCGAGGGGAAGGCGGCGCCGTCCGCGGCGCCCGCGGCCGACGCGCGGCAAGACCTCCTGCTCCGCGTCGTCGCGCTCGAGAACGACGACGACGTGAAGGCGCTGGCGCGCTCCCTCTTGCTGCCGCTGCCGCCGTGGACCGAGCGGGTGCTGTTCGACGCGAACGCCACGTTTCCCGTGCTCGGCAAGGAGACGCTCCTCGACGGCGATCTGCTGCTCGGCTACGGAGGCGACACCTTTGGGGTGTCGGGTTTTGGCAGCTTGTACCACCACGCGTACGACACGCCGCAGGGCCAGCGCACGGTGGTCGACCGCTACGAAGGGCGGGCCGAGGGCGTGTGGTGGCCCGCCCTCAGCGACGACCTGAAGCTCGAGCTGCGCCTCCGCGGCGGCGTGCTCCTCTACGACTCGGGCACGAGCGGGCGCTTCCTGGTGGGCTCGGGCACGGTGCGGCCGGACGAGACCTCGCTCGTCGGCCACGGGGGCGCCTCGGTGGGCCTCCGGGGGCGCGGCGGTCCCCGCTTCGCCTACGCGGTCTCCGCGGGCGGCGGCGTGCAGTGGGAGGACTTCAGCGCGGCCGACGCGACAGGCAAGGAGCTCGTCCTGCGCAACGCGAGCCCCGTGGTCGCGCGCGGCGAGGCGCGCCTCCGCGCCCAGTGGAACGTCGCGCCGTCGTACCTCGCGCTCCGCGCCCGCGCCGACGCGAACCTGCTCGCGCTCTCCACCGTGAAGGACACGACCACCGCCACCGCCACGTCACTCCTCACCGTGCGCGACGTCGAGGAGAGCCAGCGGTTCGAGCTCTTCACGCGCCTCTTCGTCGACGTTGACGCCCTGGGGTTCTTTGGCTTCCGGCCCTCGGCGCACGTGGGGGTCGACGTGTTCGCGGGGGACGTGGCCACCGCGGTCGTCCCGGTGCTCGGCGGCGGCCTGCGCCGCGAATCGTTCTAACACCGCGCCACTGCGGTCGCGGCACGGGCGCGAGCGCTCCCGCCGATTCCGTTGTAAGTACCCGAGGATGCGCACCTCTCCCCTCGCCCGCGCCGCCGCGGTCTCGCTCGCCGCGCTCGCCGCGCTCGCCGCGCCGCTCCTGCCGGCGTGCTCCTCCACCACGACGCCGTCGGCCACGGACGGCGGGGTCACCTCCGCGGACGCCGCCACCGCGGTCGACGCGGCCGAGCCTGGGCCCGTGGGCGGAGATCGCCCGGTCACCGTGCACGTCCCGCCGGGGTACAAGCCGGGCGTGCCTGCGCCGCTCATCGTGATGCTCCACGGATACGGCGCCTCGGGGCTCGTCGAGGAGATCTACCTCGGCCTCAAGGCCGTGGCGGACGCGCGCGGGTTCCTCTACGTGAACCCCGACGGCAAGGCCGACGCCAACGGCAAGCGCTTCTGGAACAGCACCTACGCGTGCTGCGACTTCGGCAAGACCGGCGTCGACGACACGGCCTACATCAGCGGCCTCATCAAGGACATCCAGGCCCAGTACTCGGTCGACCCGAAGCGCATCTTCCTCGTGGGCCACTCGAACGGCGGCTTCATGTCGCACCGCATGGCGTGCGCGCGCCCGGAGCAGATCGCCGCGATCGTGAGCCTCGCCGGCTCGATGGGCGCGGATCCCTCGCAGTGCGCGCCCACCCAGCCGGTGAGCGTCCTGCAGATCCACGGCACGAAAGACAGCACGATCGCGTACGGCGGCGGCGATCTCGGCGGGGGCGGGCTGTACCCAGGGGCGGAGACCACCGTCTCCAACTGGGCGAAGCTCGACGGCTGCGGGCCCACGCCCGACACGTCCGCGCCGCCGCTCGACCTCGACTCGAAGCTCGACGGCCCCGAGACCAAGGTCACGCGCTACGCGGGCTGCAAGCCCGGCGGGGCGGCGGAGCTGTGGGCCATCCAAGAGGGCGCGCACATCCCCGCGCTCTCCGCGACCTTCACCGCGCAGGTGGTCGACTTCCTCTTCGCGCACCCCAAGCCCTGAGCGCGCGCTCGGCGCGAACTACGGCGAGGGGTTCCCGCGCAGCTCGAGCTTCCACGGGCTCGAGCTGCACGCGCCCGACACGTTGCGCACCTCGAGCGCCACGGTGCGCCCGTCGTCGACGCCGTTCGCGGTCGCGTCCGGGGGATCGCCCCACGCGAGGTCGAGCGTCGCGCTCCCAGACGACGGCGACGACGTGCCGACGAGCCGCGTGCAGTCGAGGCCGGCGTCGTTGTTGCGTGAGTCGTCGAGGTATCCGCGCACCTCGAAGCCGCCCGAGGACGGCGCTGTGAGCTTCGCGCGGAGCCGTACGGGGCGCCCGCTCACGCTGTCGTCGTCCTCGGTGACCCGCACGTGCACCCACGTCGTCGTGCTCCCGCTGGTCGTGAGGCTGTCGGCGCCCTTGTCGCCGCTCACGGTGCCCACGAGGCGCCCCGCGGGGCAGGTCGCGCCCGCGTCGCACGGCACCGGCGAGGCCGCGGCGCCGCTCGGGCCCGCGCCGTCGTCGTCGGTGCGACAGGCCACGAGCGCGATCGC
>CAZHGG010001039.1:0-2572 GCA_964531755.1 uncultured Polyangiaceae bacterium | reverse complement strand
TGCCGCTCTCTCCGGTGACGAGCACGGTCGCGTCGGTCTCGGCCACGCTGTCGACGAAGTCGATCACGTCGGTCATCGCCCGGCCCTCGCCGAGGATCGCCGCGTCGGGCCGGCGCGCGCGCGCCTCGCGACCGAGCCGCCGCACCTCGAGGCGGAGCCGACGGTGCTCGAGCGCCCGCGCGATCGCGAGGTCGAGCTGCGCGGGCGTGAACGGCTTCGTGAGAAAGTCGAAGGCCCCCGCCCGCGTGGTGGCCACGGCGGCCTCGACGCTGCCGAAGGCCGTGAGCACGACGACCGGCAGATCGGGCTTCTGCTCGACCACGCGGCGGCAAAGCTCCACCCCCGAGAGCTGGCCCATGCGCAGATCGGTCAGGACGAGGTCGACCTCGTCGCCGAGCGCCACGGCGAGCGCGTCCTCGGCCGAGGTGCGCGCGACCACGTCGTGGCCCCGCCTCGAGAGCAGCCGCTCGAGCTCGGCGCAGAGGTCGGGGTCGTCGTCGACGACGAGGATGCGTGGCGTCATTCAGGCTCGAGAGGAAGGTAGATCGAAAACGTCGAGCCGTGGCCCGGCTCGCTCGCCGCGACCAGCCACCCGCCGTGCTCCTCCACGATACCCCCGGCCACCGAGAGCCCGAGGCCGGTCCCGCTCCCCCCCTCCTTCGTCGTGTAGAAGGGCTCGAAGATCCGCGCGAGGACGCCCTCCGAGATGCCGACGCCGCTGTCCTTCACGTCGATCCGGGCCGCCCGCACGGGCGCCGCGGAGGCCGGGCGCTGCGCGTCCTCCACCGAGAGCGCCACCTCGAGCGCGCCGCCCTCCGGCATCGCGTGCACGCCGTTGACGATGAGGTTCGTGACGGCCTGCTCGAGCTGCCTGGCGTCGGCCGTGAGGGTCACGTCCGCTCCCGGCGTCACGGTGAGGGCCACGCCGTGCTTCTTCGCGAGCGACCCGAGCAGGGCCGCGGCGTCGTCGAGCACCGCCCGCAGGGAGGTGGGGCTGGCGCGCCGGACCTCCGTACGTGAAAAGTCGAGGAGTTGCCGAACGATACGGCTCATGCGCTCGACCTGCCCGACGATGACCCGCGAGGCCTCCGCGCGGTCCTCCGCGGGGCCCGGCTCGTCGACGAGCGTCTGCGCGCGGAGGAGCACGACGTTGAGGGGCGTGCCGAGCTCGTGCGCCACCGCCGAGGCGAGGGTGCCCACCGTACGGAGCCGGTCGAGGTGACGCAGCTGCTCGAGCGTCTCCACGCGCTTCGCAGCCTCCTCCTCGACGCGACGGCCTGCGGCGACGAGCGCGTCGCACATCAAGTTCAGCTCGCGCTTGAGGTCGCCGATCTCGTCGCTGCGGGCCTCCGAGAGGCGCACGGAGAGGTCCCCTCGCGCCACGCGGCGCGCTTGGTTCACGACCCGCTCGAGCGGCCGGCCGATGAGCGCCGTCCCGAGCAGCCAGGCGAGCCCGCCCGTGAGCAGGCCGAGGGTGAGGGCCGCGGCCAGCTCCTCCGCGAGCGCCGCGCGCAGGAGCTCGCCCTCGCTCGGGACCGCGTGGAGCAGCACGAGGGTGCCGCCATCGGCCCCGGGGATGCGCACGGGCACGCGGAGCCGCAGCTTCGCGCCGCCGGGACGATCGAGCTGCGCGGCCTCGAGCGTGGGCGCGCCCGTGCTCCAGCTGACGTCGACGTTCTCGCGCTCGACGTCCGCGGCCTCCGCCAGCCTGCGCGCCGCGTCCTCCCCGCCCACCGACCACGCGAGGGTGACCGCCGCCCGCAGCGCCTCGCCGAGCGCGCGCGTGTCGCGCTCGATGCGCGCGGCCGAGCGCTCCGACTCGCGCGCGGCGGAGAGCCAGCTCGTCGCCACCAGCCACACGCACGTGATGGAGAAAAAGGCGGCGGCGAAGCGGCTGACGATCTTCATGGGTCCCTCGCAAAGCAAGCGCCGCGCCAGCCGCGGCTACGGCGCGAGGTAGCTCGTCACCACCGGGCGGTCCGCCGCGAACTGGGTGTAGTCGCGGGCCACGTCGAACGTGGTCGGGTTCCACGGCCGGCCGATGATGACCGCGTCGTGGAGGCAGTCCGCCGCGGTGCACCCCGAGCCGGTCGCCCGCACCTCGAAGGGCGCGAGCCCGGCGGCCGCGGCGGCGCTCTGCATCGCCGTGGCGTTGCGCGACAGCAGCGCGCCATCCTTCGCGTAGACGAACCGCAGGAACCCGAGCGACGCGCGGTGCGGCGCGAGGTCGCGGGCCGCGCCGTCGAGCACGTAGTGGCGCACCCGCGCGAGCGCCCCGGCCGTGGGCGCGAGCTGGCCGAGCAGCTCCTCGGCCACGTAGGCGCCGCTCGAGTGCGCGAGCAGCGTGACGGCGCCGTACCCCGCGCGCGTGAGCTCGGCCGCGAGCGCCGAGTTCGCGATGTCGGCGCGCCTCAGGTAGGCCGGATCGTCGGGGCCCTTCACGGCCACGAGCCACGCGATCCCGCGGGAAGACAGGGCCCGCGCGAAGAGCTCGTCGGCCAGCGCGCGCACATGCGTCGACGTGGCCCCGTAGCCGCCGTACACGACGGCCACGGCGCGCGGGCCGCCGCCG
>CAZHGG010001038.1:0-2573 GCA_964531755.1 uncultured Polyangiaceae bacterium | reverse complement strand
CCTCGGCGAGGCGCCCGACGCCGCCGGCGCCAAGGCCTCGTGGGCGGGCGCGCCGACCTACGCGCGGCGCCTCGAGGCCGACGTGGCCGGCGTCCCCGGGGCCTCCCGCGGCCTCTTCCTGACCAAGTTCGTGGACCGCTCGTCGCCGCGGCCGGGCACCGACGAGGTGTACTTCCGCAAACTCGAGGTCCAGGCGGAGCTCGTGCCCGAGCCCATCGAGATCACCGTCGCGCGGAAGGTGCCGCTGCCGGTCGACGCGGTGCTCCTGGTGGGCGGGGCCGCCGTGCTCGTGGGGCGGGCCGTGCGCCGCCGACGCGAGCGGCGCGACGGGCGCGACGCCTGACCGGAGCGCGGCTCAGGGCGGGAGGAAATCCGCGAGCAGGCGCTTCTGGAAGGCCTCGTAGGCGCCGCGGGCCATGTCGCCGTAGAGGCGCTCCTCGATGCCCGGTTCGTTCCCCGAGTCATGGATCTGCGGGACGGTGACGCCCTTCCACACCTTGTCCTTCACGCCGTACTTGCGGGCGCCCGGCGGCAGGACGAGGGCGCCCTCGAAGTGGAAGTTCAGGCCCATGACCGTCACGCGCGGCTTGCGTGAGGTGTAGGTGTGACCCGACCAGTCGGCGCCGTGGAGCACGAAGAGGGTCGGCACCGCGACGTTTGGGAGCGGGTCCTCGAAGCGGGTCGTGTCGGGCTCGGCCGCGCTCGCCACGACGGTCACGAGCTCGGGGTCGAAGAGCGACCCGAGCCCGGCCACGAGCGCCTTCGCGAGCTCCTCCTCGCGGGCCTTGTGGTGTGCGGCGTCGAAGTAGCGGGTCAGGTACGAGACGGGCCCGTTCCACGTCGGGGTCTTCGCGATGGTCTTGTCGGCCAGGCCGAAGCGGCCACCCGGGCGGCGACGGAAGCGCACCTCGACGGTGGGGCCGAGGCGCTCCACCGCCGCGAGCAGCTCGGTGATGGCGGGCTCGGTCTGGGCCCGCGCCGCGGCCGGGAGCGCGGTCGTGACCCGGGCGCGCTCTTTCATGTAGATTGCATGCTTCGCCGCGGCCAGCTCCTTCGGGAGGCCGTGGTCGGGGTAGGCCTTCGCGAACGCCGTGAGCGCCGAGAGCTTTCCCACGGCCTTCGCGCGCTCGAGCTCGGCGAGCATCGCGGCGTGGAGGGCGAGGTCGACCTCGGGCTCGATGTCGGTGTCGGGGAAGGCGGCGCGGAACTCGCGGATCGCCTCGACGGTGGACCGCGCCGACGCCTCGCGGAGCGCCGCGCGCGGCAGGAGCGTGCGCTCGACCTCGCGGGCGTGCGTGGTGCCGTAGAGGAGATAGGCGCGATAGCTCGCGGCGGTGTCGTCTCGGCGCGCCCGCGAGAAGCGGAGCGCGTCGCTCGTGGCGTTGCGCATGACGAACGTGGTGCCGCCGAAGACCACGCCGACGCCGAGCCCGATGGCCCACCCGAAGCGCTCCCAGCCGGGGACGCGCAGCTTGTACGGGGCGCCGGGCCCCACCGGGCTCGAGAAGCGCGGCTCGAGGAGCGGATCGAGCTCCGTGAGGCGATCCTGATCGTTGGTGGCGAGGGCGGCGGCCAGGCCGCTCTGCGCGGCGTGCGCCGCGCCCGCGAGGTCGGAGGGGCCCGTCGCGTCCGCCGAGAACGTGAACGCGCGACCGGGGAACGCCGCCGTCACGACCGGCCCCGCGCCGGAGAGCTGGCCCTCCGCGAGCGGGTAGATCCGCAGGTCGGCCGTCGTGGCGTCGATGACGCATGACGGGAACAGGTAGACGCCCCGGGGCACCGGGAAGGACGCCACGATCGAGAGGTGCCTGCGCGCCTCGACGTACGCGACCACCGCCACGGCGGGCAGGGCGACGAAGAGCGCGAGCGCGACGAAGCCGTGCCGCGAGAGGGAGCTCGTAAGGCTGCCGTAGCCGACGAGAAAGAGGATCAACGCGCCGAGCAGCGCGGCGCCCGTGACGGCGAACCCGACCCGCTCTCGGCGTGGCCCACCGGCCTGACGCGCGAGCGGCGCGGGGGCGAGCCCCTCCACGATCGCCCCTCGGAGTCGGTCTTGGAGGGTTCGCGGCAGGGAGTAGAAAGAGACGGTGCGCATGATCGACGGGGGGCCCATCGTACGGTGGGACACCTCTCCATGCGAGGTTTTCCGGTCGGGCGGGCGCGGTCAGCGGGGCAGCGCGAGCAGCGCGTCGAACGCGTGCCGCAACATCCACGCGGCGTCGTGCGGGGACGCCACGCGCGCGCGGTCGGCGACCGACCCGAGCCACGCCGCCACGGGGGCGGAGCCCGGGTCTCGCCCACACTCCCCCACGATGGCGTCGGCGGTGACCTGGTACTCGCGCGCGCAGCCGGCGTGATCGCCCGCGTTGTACGCCGGCACGCCGTGGCGAATGGCGCGGAGGATGGCGTCGCGCACGAGGTCGGTGATCACCGCCGTGGGCGGGCCGAGGCGCGTCGGCGCGGTCGGGAGGGAGTGCGCGATCGACGGCGTGTACGGCTGCCGGAGGCGCTCGAACGTCTCGGAGAGGACCGCGGCGACCACGTCGCCCTGCGCCGCTCGCGCCGCGGCGAGC
>CAZHGG010001037.1:0-2578 GCA_964531755.1 uncultured Polyangiaceae bacterium | reverse complement strand
GGGGGGCGCGGGCGGCTTCGGCTCGGCGGGCTTCGGCTCGGCGGGCTTCGGCGCGCCCCCGGAGCGCGGGGGCGGCTTCTTGGGGGCGGGTGGCGCGCTCGGGGCGGGCGTCGCCCGCGGCGTGTAGGTCGCGCCCGTGACGCCGGAGAGATCGCTCACGAAGCGGCGCGCCTCGTGGGCGTGGCTGCGGGCGAACACGGCGAGGTGCCGCAGCTCCTCCGCGGCGGCCGCGAGCTCGCTCTCGGTGGACCGGCGCTTGGCCGCGTCGTTCGGGAGGTCGCGCTTCACGCGCGGGCGCAGGTCGTCCGCTTGGTTGGCCAGCTCCTCGAACGCCGGCGCGCGGGCCTCCACGCGGTCGGCCCGGGCGAGCTCTCCGTGCGCGGTGACCTCGACGACCGGGCGCAGGGAGGTGCCGGAGCTCACGCGCTCGCGCAGCGCGGCGACGAGCGCCTCGGACGAAGGCTTCGCGGGCAGGCCGAGCGTCGACGCCAGCGCCTTGCGGTTGTTGGCGCGCTCATCGCTCCAGGCGCGGCCCTCGTCCTGCGCGTCGTGGACCTTGCGGAAGTACTCGTCGTATTGGCCGACCCCGGTGGTGACGAGCTGCCCGCGCGCCACCCGCGAGCCCTGCAGCGGGTCGCAGGCCGGAGCGGCCGAGAGCGCGGCGAGCAGCGTGAGGAGGAGCGGTGCGCGGCGGCGAGAGCGCGAGGGCGTCGAGGCGGGGGGCACGCCCCCATCCTACCGCGAACTGCCGGCGCGCCGCGACGCTCGCACTCCGTCCAGGCGTGGCTACTTGACGTCCTTGCCGCAGGCGATCGGCGCCGCGAGGAGCTCGTAGTCCGTGTCTTTGGCAGCAAAGTAGACCAAGGCGCCACGCCCCGCGGCGTTGACGGCGCCTCGCGCCTGGCCCGCGTTCGCGCCGCGCTCCGACACGTCGAACGCCTCTCCCGCCGGCACGCCCGCGCCGTCGATCACCTGCGCGCGCACCTGGTGGGCGCTCGCCGGGCCGCCCGTCCACGCGAGGAGGAACGCGCCGCGGCCGAGCGACACCAGGGCGGGCGCGATCGCGCCGTCGCTCGCCTCGGCCTTCGGGAGGTCGAACGTCTTCGGGGCCGACGCGCCGCCCGCGCCCCCGAGCTTGCCGCCGAACAGGCGCAGCGACCACGGGCCCGCGGCGTCGAACCGGTCGGCGTACACCACGAGCCAGTCGTCGCCGCTGACCGCCACGCTCGGCACGCCGGTGCGCCCAAGGCCCGAGGCCTTCTCGAGGCCGCCCCGAGGGGAGAGCTCCTCGCCCACCGCGACGCCGGCGTAGATCGCGCCGCCCTGGCGGAAGGCCAGCGCGACGCCACGCTGCGGACCCACGTGCGTCACGCGAAGCGCTTCGACGGGGCCCTCGCCGAGCAGCGAGAACAGCTCCTTCGGGGCCGCGCCCTCGCGCGCCTCTGCGATCCCCTTGTCGCTCACCCCGATGAAGAACGGCGGATCGAAGTCGACGACCCGCCGCGCCGCGACGCCGCCCACCTTCGCGTCCACCTCGGCCGACGCTTCGAGCTTGCCGCCGCGGAGCACGGGCTGGACGCGGCGGACTGGGTCCTTCGTGGTGACCGTGGCGGCCGGCGTGGGCGCGAGGTTCGTGCCGAGCCGCACGACCTGCGCCACGTTCTCGGCGCTCGCGAACCCGACCGCGAGCGTCTCGTCGCGGGCCAACACCTCGACGCCGGCGGCGACGACGGCCTTCCGCACGACCGACGACGGGCCGTCGGTGCGCTTGCAGCGGATCTCGAGCTTGGGCGTGGGCGGCGGCGTGGGCGGCGTGGGCGCGGCGGACACGGACGCCGACGCCGAGGGCGAGGTCGTCGGCTGCGGCGAGGGGCTCGGTCGCAGCGCGATGATCGCGCCGACGGCGACCGCGAGCAGCACGGCACCGCCTACGAGAAGCGGGAGCTTGCCCTGGAGCGGCGAGGAGATGGGCGGGACGGGCTCGTCCTCATCGCTGTCGTGCGGCGCGTCCTCCGACGGGGGGGCGCCCTCGGGCGCGGGCGCGGCCGGCGGCAGCGCGGCCAGCGGCGAGGGGGCGTCGGGGAGGACCGTCGCGGCGAGCGGGTCGACGGGGGACGCCAGCGCCGGGTGACCGACGACCGTGGGGACCGTTGGCGCAGGCGCGGGCCTGCCCGCGGCGGGCGCGGGCGCGCGGCTCGAGTCGGGCAGGTCCACGGGGCTCTGCCCGATGAGCGTGGTCGTCTTGGAGATGATCGGCTCGGACAGCCGGGGCTCGTCCGACGTGCGCTCGGGCAGCGGAGGGGCCTCCGGCGCGGCCGTCGGCGCGACGGCCACCACCGGGACGGGCACGACCGGGACGACCTTCGGCCTCGTGCGGGCGGCGACCGAGCGGTACGTGCCGGTGTTCTCGACCACGCCCGGGAGGGACCCGCCGGCGACGCGCGCGAGAGGCGCGGCCGTGGACGGCGCCGTGGACACGGGCGCGGAGGCGGGCGCCTCGGTGGCCTCGCCCGGCGCCGGTGGCGGCGCGTCGGTGGCGGGAGGGGCGGGGGTCGCGCTCGCGTCGGCCGAGGGGGGC
>CAZHGG010001036.1:0-2583 GCA_964531755.1 uncultured Polyangiaceae bacterium | reverse complement strand
AAACCGGGTTGGTTCCCGTGGGGTAGTCGACCTTCGGGGCGAACGTCCCCGTCCCACTATTCACCAGCACGCTCACCGTGTCGCTGTAGCTCGCCACGACGAGGTCGAGCTTGCCGTCCCCGTCTACGTCTCCCAGCGCCACCGACCACGGCCCGGTTCCCGTGGGGTAGTCGACCTTCGGGGCGAACGTCCCCGTCCCACTATTCACCAGCACGCCCACGGTGTTGCCAACGTTGTTGGCCACCACGAGGTCGGGCTTGCCGTCCCCGTCCACGTCTGCCACCGCCACCGACCGCGGGCCGGTGCCCGTGGGGTAGTCGACCCTCGGAGCGAACGTCCCCGTCCCGTCGTTCACGAGCACGCTCACGGCGTTGCCGTTGTCGTTGGCCACCACGAGGTCGGGCTTGCCGTCCCCGTCCACGTCTCCCACCGCCACCGACCGCGAGCCGGTTCCCGCGGCGTAGTCGACCCTCGGAGCGAACGTGCCCGTCCCGCTGTTCACCAGCACGCCCACGGTGTGCCTGTAGGAGCTCGCCACCACGAGGTCGAGCTTGCCGTCCCCGTTCACGTCTCCCACCGCCACCGAAATCGGTTCGGTTCCCGTGGGGTAGTCGACCTTCGCAGCGAACATCCCCGTTCCGCTGTTGAGCAGCACGCTCACCGTGTTGCTGGTGACGTTGGCCACTATGAGGTCGAGCTTGCCGTCCCCGTCGACGTCTCCCATCGCCACCGAATACGGGATGGGTGCGGATCGATCGCGGCAGCGAAAAGTCGACTAATGTCGCGCGGTTCATGGAATTTTTGCGGTCAAACCGACGTCTTTCCCGCGAGGCGCCAATCGGGGCGCCTTGGACGAAGAGGAGCCGTTCGATGAGCGCACAGCGGGCCGAGGCGACGAAGACATCCGAGGGCAGGTTCATTCAGTCCAGGGCGCACGCGGCGAGGGTCGAGGGTATCCTCGGGGGGGCCGAGATGATCAAGAAGCCGCACTCCGACGTGGAAGACTTCCTCGACGCGAAGGGCCGCGAGTGGGCGCGGCTCATGTACGAGGAGCACCTCGCGCTGCGCGCGGCCCTCGAGAAGCGGACCAAGGTGGTTGGCGCCGACGGCGCCGAGCGCGGGTCGGTGCGCGACAGTGAGCGGCACCTCGAGACGGTGCTGGGCCGGGTACCGGTGCCGCGCCTCGCGTATCAGGCGCCGGGTGCGTCCGATCTCCATCCAATGGATGCGTCGTTGAACCTTCCGCGCGAGATGTTCTCGCACGGGATTCGACGGATGGTCGCGAAGGAGGCGGCGCGCGCGTCGTTCGATGAGGTCGTGGAGATCGTTCGCGACTACACGGGCTCGACGATCGCGAAGCGTCAGGTCGAAGAGCTGGCGGTGCGCGCGGCGCAGGACTTCGACGCGTTCTACGAACAGCGCGCTGTCGAGCGTAATCCAAAGGACGACCTGCTCGTCATCAGCACGGACGGCAAGGGCATCGTGATGCGCCACGAGGATCTGCGCGCGGCCACGCGGCGGGCGGCGGAGAAGAGCCCTCGCAAGCTCGAGACGCGCCTGACGCCGGGCGAGAAGAGCAACCGCAAGCGGATGGCGCAGGTCGCGACGGTCTACTCGATCGCGCCGTTCCCGCGCAGCGCGGCCGACATCGTGCACACTCTCCGCGACGCCGACGAGGTCGACGCGAAGCGTCCCCGTCCCACCCACAAGCGCGTGTGGGCAAGCGTCGAGAGGCAGGCCCGCGCCGTCATCCGCGAGGCCTTCGACGAGGCCTTGCGGCGCGATCCCTCCAAGGAGCGGCGCTGGGTCGTGTTGGTCGACGGCGAGCCGAAGCAACTGCGGGCCGTGAAGAACGAGGCCCGGCGGGTCGGCGTCGAGGTCACGATCCTCCTCGATATCGTGCACGTGCTCGAATACGTCTGGGACGCGGCGCGCGCGCTCTTCGGCGAGAGCAACGCGAAGGCCGAGGGTTGGGTCGCCGATCGCCTGCTCGCGCTGCTCACGGGGCGCAGCGGCGGCGACGTCGCGCGCACCATCCGATGGTGGGCCGCTCGCAACAAGAAACTCGACGAGCCAGCCCGGCGCGCCATCGAAGTCTCCTGCGACTACCTCGCCGATCGCACGCGCACCCGGCTGATGCACTACCAGCAGGCGCTCCGCGACGGACTGCCCATCGCCACCGGCGTCATCGAGGGAGCGTGCCGGTATCTCGTGAAGGACCGCATGGGTCGCACCGGCGCTCGCTGGTCGCTCACCGGCGCCGAGGCCGTCCTGCGGCTGCGCGCCCTGCGGGCCTCCGGGGACTTCGACACGTACTGGCAATTCCACCTAGCGCAGGACAAGGCCCGAAACCATGCGTCACGCTACGAGGACGCCAAGATCCCCGACCCCCTTCCGCCACCGAAGCCGCGACTCCGGAGGGTCAAGTGATCGATCTTGCTGTGCTTCCCGCGGACGGAGAAGAGCCGCACCCATACGGGATGATTCCCGCGAAGTAGTCGACCTTCGGGGCGAACGTCCCCGTCCCGCTGTTCATCTACGCGCTCACGCTCGCGCTGTTGGAGTTCGCCACCACGAGGTCGA
>CAZHGG010001035.1:0-2587 GCA_964531755.1 uncultured Polyangiaceae bacterium | reverse complement strand
GCGGTCCCTCGCGACCGCGAGGGTGCGCGCGTCACGAGCACCGCGCCGGCGACGAGCGCCCCGGCGATCATGACGGCGAGGGCGAGGAGGCCGACCCGACCACGGCCCTGGCGCGCTTGCTCTGCCTGATCGCGCGCGAGGCTCAGCCGCGCCTGCGTGGCCGAGGCGGGGCTCTCGAGCTGCGACTGCAGGACGGGCGGGTATGGCGCGCGCGGGTGGGCGCCCGAGGCGGTCTCGGCGGAGGCGGCGAGGAGCGTCGACGCGCTCGGCAGCGACGCGCTGCTCTCGATCTCCTCGATTCGCGCGGCGCGCGTGTGGAGTGACTCGCCCCCGAGCTCTTGGACCCACTCGCCCACGATGCGCGGCGTCGCGGGTGGCTGCGCGCGCTCCAGGGCGACGGCCATGTCCTTCGCGGTCGCGTACCGCTGCGAGAGATCGCGCGAGAGGCCGCGGAGCACGACGGCGTCGAGCTCGGGCGTGCACCCCCGGCGGTAGGCGCTCGGCGGCGGGATGGGGTCGTGCAGCACCTTCATGGCGATGGTGGCCTGCACCTCCGCGCGGAAGAGTCGCATGCCCGTGAGGGCCTCCCACAGGCAGACCGAGGCCGACCACACGTCCGCGCGCCGGTCGATCGCCTCGGCCATGACCTGCTGCGGGGACATGTACGCGAGCTTCCCCTTCAGCTCGTCGTTCTGTGTAGACTGCAGCCTTCCGCTCGCCTTGGCGACCCCGAAATCGAGCACGCGCGTCGCGCCGTCGACACCCACGATCACGTTCTGCGGGGACACGTCGCGGTGCACGATGCCGAGCGGCTCGCCGCGCTCGTTGCGCGCCTCGTGCGCCGCGTGGAGGCCGTTGAGCGTGTCGATCACCATCGCCGAGCAGATCGCGAGGGGGACCTGCTGCTCCGCGCGCTGGCACGCGCCGATGAGCCGGCTCATCGACTCGCCGTGCACGTACTCCATGACGAGGAAGAGCTCGTTGGGCTCGCGCACGACGTCGAGCATCGGCACTACGTTCGGGTGCCGGATGCGCGCTACGAGGCGGGCCTCGTCGAGCAGCATGGCGACGAACTCCTGCTCCTGGGCGAAGTTCGGGTGGAGGCGCTTCACCGCGACGGTGCGAGAGAAGCCAGCCTCGCCGAGCAGCCGCGCGAAATGCACCGTGGCCATGCCGCCTGCGGCGAGCACGCCGTGGAGCTCGTAGCGGCCGATGCGGATCGCGCCGCTCGCGTCGGACTGCGAGGGCCTGGGCGCGGGGAACACGAGCGGCGCGCCGCCCCGGCCCGAGCGAGAGGAGCCGCTCTCAGAACTCACCGCGCACCCCGCTCCCTACCCACTGCGCGCGCAGGCGCGCGGCGCCCTCCGCGGCCGCGCGGCCTGGCACCGGTCGCGAGACCTCCGGGCGGGTGAGGTACAGCGTGAGCGCGCCGCCGAGGGCGAGCACGCTCACCGCGAGCGAGACGTCGGCCACGATGAACCGCGTGCGCACGCTCGACACGTCGTCCTCGAGGCAGCTCGGCTTGCAGGCCTCGAGCCCGGACTTGCCGCTCGCGCCGGAGATCCCGAAGCCGATGAACGCGCCGGCCCCGGCCAGGCCGAGCCCCCCGAGCGCGAGCACGGTCCACGGGACCGGCCGCTCGACGGTCACCGCCGGGCGAGGGCGGGGCTCGCCCCCGAGCGGGGTCGGCGCGGGCTTCGTGGCGAGCGCCGAGACCGCGGAGACGCGCTGCGACTTCTCGCCCTCGCGCACCACCTGCTTGACGGTGACCGGCGGCTCTCCCGGCGGCTGGAACACGAACGTGTGCTCGCCGGGGTCGAGGTCGAAGGCGCGGCCGTCGGTGCGTCCAACCGACGGCTTCCCGTCGATCGTCGCCGTGACGTGGGTCAGGTCCGCGCCGTCACGGCCCTTGAAGGAGAGCACCACGGACGGGCTGCGCGCCTCGACCTCCTTCAGCCACCCCGCGCAGTCGGCCTGGAGCGCGCGCGGGCAGCCGTCGCTGAGGCACACGCCGAGCTTCTCGCGCGCCGCCCCCAGCGCGCTCTGCTTCATGTCCACCTGCGCGCCCTGGTAGGCGTTGATGCACTGCTCCTTCGAGGGCGGCGCCGCGAGCACGACCGAGCCCAGCGTGAGCCACGCCGTCGCGATCCCGGAGCGCGCCACCCAACGCATGCCGGGATCGTACCACGCGCCCGCGGCGTGGGCCCAAACAGTTCCAGCCGCGAGCGCGGCGACCCGGCCGCACGCGCAGGTCGCGGCATTCGCTGCGCAAGTGCCCGACTCAAAGAGAGAATTTGTAGCGCGCGACCCCGTCGGCCGGCACGGTCACCGTGGCCGAGAGCGCCTTGCCGTCGGCGGTCGTGCACGTGACCTTGTGCGCGCCCGCGGACAGCTCGATGCCGGCGGCGGGCGTCGCCCCTCGCGCCTTGCCGTCCACGGTGACGTTGCACCAGCCGCCGCTCGCGCCGACGTTCAGCTTGCCTACCCCGGCGGCCGCGGCGGGCGGCGCGGGTGGGGCGGCGGAGCTCGTCGCGCGCGCGCTGGCGCTGGCGCTGGCGCTGGGCGAGAAGCGGTGCGAGGACACCGG
>CAZHGG010001034.1:0-2592 GCA_964531755.1 uncultured Polyangiaceae bacterium | reverse complement strand
CCCGCGCCGCGCTCGCGCTCGCCGGCCTCGCCAGCGGTGTTGCGCTCGCCTCGTCGGCCTGCTCCGGCGCCGACTCCCCGACCGCCCGCGAGCCCGCGCCCTACGCGCCCTACGCGCCGGAGCCCTCCGAGGCTGGGCCGTCCCTCGGGGCGTCGTTCGCCGATCCGATCCTCCTCACGTTCGCGGCCGCGCGCCCGCGCGCGCGGTATCTGGGCGACCAGGGCTACACGCTCACGCGCTCTCCCGAGGGCCTCGTCTCGCTCTCCACCCAGTCCGCGGGCGATCTGGGCATCGCCTTCCAGGTAGACGGCGCCTGGCTGACGGAGGACACGCGCTGGGCCAAGCCCGTCGAGATCGTCTCGACCGCGAGCGACTCGGTGGTCTATCGCTTCTCGCTCCTCGACGATCTCGCGGTCGAGGCGCGCTTCGTCGTGGTGTCGTCCGCCACAGCGGCGCTCGACGTCCACGTGAGCTCGACCGGGACGCGTCCCCACACGGTGCTCGGGCTCCCGTTTCTGCGCAGTTGCGAGGCGCCGTTCACGCGGAGCGACGCCCGCCTCGCCGGCGGCGTGCGCGTCGCGCGGGAGGTGCCCCCTCCGCCGGTGCTGCCCGTCATCGGGCCAGGCACGTACCTCACCGAGCTCGCGGACGGCCTCGTCGCCCCGTCGGGCTCCGGGGACGGAGACTGGGACTGGGCCGGCATCGAGGCGTGCGCCGCGGGGAGCTCCCCGTCGAGCGCGGACGTGATCGCCCTGCATCGGGCCTGGAGCGAGGACAAGAAGCCTGCGACCCTGGCCGCCGTCGCGCTCGCCCCCATGCGCGCGGTGATCGAGCCCGGCGTGACGGTCCCGTTCCGCGTCCGCCGGGCCGCGGTGGACGCCAAAGCCGGGGACACGCTCGGCGCCGAGCTCGCGAAGGCGCGCCTCCCGTCCCTGCCGACGCTGCTGTCCGAGGGGCGGGGCCGCGTCGACAAGATGCCGCCGCCCAAGGCGGGCCTCACGCGGGACGAGGCCCTGCTGTGGCGCTCGTCGCTCGTGCTGCTCGACCAGCTGCTCATGCCGGCCGAGGGGAAGCTGCGGCACGACTATTTCCTCTTCTCGCGGGAGCCCACGTGGTGGTTCGCGCGGCTCGGGCTGCACATCCACGAGGCGCTCGCGATGCTGCTCCTCGCGCGCTCCGAGCCCGCGGCGGCGACCGAGGTGCTGCGCAACTTCATCGATCGCACGGAGCCCGACGGCTACCTGCCCTACAATTTTGGCCCCGTCGTCGAGCAGACGGTGAACCGCACGGCCAGCGCGCCGCTGTTCTCGTACATCGCGTCGGAGGTCTACTCCGCGGCGAAGGAGGGGGCGCGGGACGCGGCCTTCCTCCGCGACGCGTACGCCGCGGGCCAGCGGATCCACGGCTTCTGGGCGCGCGAGCGGGACACCAACAAGAACGGCCTCTTCGAGTGGGGCGGGCTCGCGATCAGCGAGTCGCTGCGCGATCTCGAGAACGTGATCTGGACGAAGGTGGCCTCGCCCGAGCTCGTCGAGGCGATCGATCTCCAGGTCGAGATGATCGCGGAGGAGCAGAGCCTGGCCCGCATGGCGGACGCGCTGGGGCTCCCCGCCGAGGCTGCGGCGTGGCGCGCGAAGGCGGACGCGCTGGCCGGCCTCGTCAACGCGAAGATGTGGGACGAGGCCTCGGGCTTCTACTTTCACATCGGGCGAGACAGCCAGTCTTTCACGTTCAAGACCGACGGCGATCTGAAGCGAAAGGAGATCGCCGGGCTCTTGCCGCTCTGGGCCAACATCGTCCCGCCCGAGCGGCGGGCGCGGCTCGTCGGGCAGCTCACCGACCCGACCACCTTCTTCCGCCCGTTCGGCGTCACCGGCCTCGACCACACCGACCCGTACTTCTCCGCCGGCGCCGACCGCTGCTGCCGGTGGAACGGCCCCGTGTGGGTGCCCTGGATGCTGCTCCTCCAGCGCGGCCTCGTGGCGTCGGGCAGACCCGACGTGGCGACCGAGCTCTCGCGCCGGACGCGCGCCGGCGTGATCGCGCAGCTCGCGCGGACCCACCAGTTCCGTGAGCTCTACAACCCCGACGATCAAGCCGCGCCAAACGTGTCCATGCCGAACTACGTGTGGAGCACGCTGGCGGCGTTGATGATGATGGAGGAGTGAGCTCCGGGCCCTCGGCGCGACTTCGGCGTCCGAGTGTGCCACTTCGCTCACCCACGGCGCCCCGCGCTCCGGCCCCGACGCAGACATTTTCTCGCTCACGCGCCGCCCTTCGAGGGCACGATCTCCACGGTGGAGGGCGACGGCGCCCCCGGCACGTGACTTGCTGTACGTAGGCTCGGGCGCGACCGTTCGCGCCGCACGAAGGGGACAGACGATGAAGAAGGAAGCTCTCCGCCTCACGGTGGTCGCGGTCGTGGCGCTCGCCGCCTCGGGCTGCTTCGCGAAGATCGACACGACGACCGAGCTCCCCGACGGCGGCGCGGAGGGGGGCGCGCCTGGCGTGGGGTCCGGCGGCGGCTCGGGCGTCGGCGGGGGGGCGCCCGGGTGCTGGCAAGGCTCGAAGGACGCGCCGGCCGCGACCGGC
>CAZHGG010001033.1:0-2593 GCA_964531755.1 uncultured Polyangiaceae bacterium | reverse complement strand
GCCCGCGCGCGCGCCGGAGGAGGCCGCGACGGAGCTCCGCGCGATGGCAGCGCGCGGCGCGCTCGACCGGGCGGCGACCGACGCCGTCCTCGCCGTGCACGGGCTGCTCGGAAAGCGCGCCCGCCCCGCCCTGCCTCGCGGCATCACGGAGCGAGAGCTCGAGGTGCTCCGCCTGGTCGCCCGCGGGCTCGTCGACAAGGAGATCGCCGAGGAGCTCGGGGTGTCGCACCGCACGGTCCACCACCACAACCAGAGCATTTTCCGAAAGATCGAGGTGAGCACCCGCGGCGCGGCGGCGCTCTTCGCCGTCGAGAACGGGCTGCTCTGACCTGCGACCCGCATAGGCAATCCTGCCGATGTCCCACGCGGCCCGCGCCCGTAGGTTCTCTTCAGCGGCCCGGCACACCGCCGGACACGACGACCAGGAGAGCAGAGATGGGCACCGAGCAGAGCAACGTCGACTTCATCAAGGACCTCTACGCGGCGTTCAACCGCGGCGACCTGCCCTATATCCTCGAGCGCTTCGCGCCGGAGCTCGAGGGCTTCGGCGTGACGGCCAACGCCGCCGCGAAGGCGCCCTGGCACTTCGAGGGCAAGACGCGCGACGACGTCCGGCGGTACTTCGAGGCGCTCGTGGGGACCATGGAGCCGCTCCGCCTCGACGTGGAGCACCTCGCGGCGGCCGGCGACTACGTGTACGCCACGCTCCACCAGGAGTGGAAGGTGCGCAAGACCGGCAAGCTCCTGCCCATGAAGAACGGGATCCACCGGTTCAAGGTGAGGGGAGGCAAGGTCGTCGGGTGGCTCGGGCTCGAGGACACGCAGCTCACGAACGAGGCGCTCGCGTAGCCTCGCGCGGGTCGCCGCGTCCCTGGCGGGGCTCGAGCCCCGAGGCGCGCGAGGAGGGGAGCTCATGGGCGTCCCTCCCCCCGCCGGCGGCGCGCGCGAACGAGCGCGACGACGAGCGCGCCGAGGGCGGCGCCGAGCGCGTTTCGCCACACGTCCGCGAGCTGAGTGACGCGCTCGAGGGTGAAGAGCTGGAGCGCCTCGACCGTCACCGACAGGAGCCCCCCCACGGCGAGCGCGACGAGGGCGTCTCGGCGCGGTCGAGGCGACTCGGGGAGAAACGCGAGGGCGACGCCGAGCGGCAAAAACAGCGCGAGGTTCTGCGCGAGGTCGAGGTCGAGCGTGAGGTGTCCCTCGCGGTCGGTGTAAACCACCTGCCACTCGATGTCGCGCGCGCGCTCGCGGACCTGCGCGAGCGAGCTGCAGAAGCGAAACGGGTAGAGGGTGGCGCCGACGATGGCGAGCGTGGAGGCGACCGCGGCGGCAAGCGCGGCACGTCGCCTGCGCTGCGCGCTCGAGGTCATGTGGCTGGCTTGGCTCATGCGGGAGGGGCCCGGGAATCGTGCGCGGTGCCTGCCCAGGATACCTTACGTCCCCACGCCGCGCGGCCCGCGCGCAGCCGAGCGGCGACCGGACGTCCCTCAGAGGCGCCACTCGAGCCCGACCCGCAGCGCGGGGCCGATGTAGCTGCGCTCCGAACACTGCTGGTAGGTGAACCCGCCGCTCGGCACCGTGGTGCACGTGCCGGCGCCGAAGACGCCCGCCACCCCCGCCGAGCCTGTGATCGCGAACGCCCCCTCCTTCGTCGTCTCCGAGAGGCGATAGCGCGCGCCCGCGTGGCCGTAGCCATATCCGACGACGCCGCCACCTCCGCCCGTGACGAAGTGCCAACGACTCGCGATCGGGATCTGCATGGCGCCGTCGAACGTGCCGAACTGGAAGTTGTCACGACGCACGATCACGGTGGCCCGCGCGTCGAACGCGAGCCCATCCCGCGCCCCGATCCGGACGAGCTGCGCCACCACGACCGAGCTCGCCTCGGTCGCCACAGCGCCCGTAGATGAGTACTGGCGATCGTTCAGGGTCGCGGCGCCGAGGCCGAGGCCGAGCTCGAGGAACTGCGTGTCGAGCGCGACCACGCCGAGGCCCACCGCCGTGCCGACTCCCCCTTGTTTTCCCGCGCCGAAGCCGGCGGGCTTGGCCTGCACGTGGACGGCGAGCGGGATGTCGAAGCGCCGCACGACCTCCGCCTCGCCCAGCGCGCCGAAGCCGATCGTCCCGAACGGCAAGAAGAGCTGGGCGGCGACGGCGACGTCCCACACGTCGCCCACCCGTGGAGGCGCGACGCGGGACTCGGTCGGCCGCGCGGCCGCGCTCGGCTCGCCGCTCGCGTGGGGCGCAGCGGCGGCCGGAGGCGTCAGAGGAGGCGGAGGAGGAGGCGCGAGGACAGGAGCGCCCGCGATCGGCGCGGTCTCGACGGGCCGGGCCTCCCTGCGCGCGATCTCGACCCAGGGCCGCTGACCGAGCAGAAAGACCGACACCGCCTCGCCCTCGACGGGTGTTCGCCCCTCGAGCACGGGCACAGCAGGATCGGCGAGATCGAGCCTCGCCACCCCGGCGGCTCCGCACGCGACATAGAGCTTGGTCCCCACGCGCAGCAGGCCCCGGCCCTCGCAACCGAGGGGCACGTCGCGGGGGACGCCAGCGACGCGCACGCGCAGCGACGCGCCGGCGAGCTCGTAGCTTG
>CAZHGG010001032.1:0-2596 GCA_964531755.1 uncultured Polyangiaceae bacterium | reverse complement strand
TCTCATGGTGCCCTCCCCACGGCGAGCGGGCCCGCCACCCGCGGCTCGGTTAGACCGAGCAGCGCGCCGCGGGTCCGGACCTGGGGCGAGACCCTCGCCGACCTCGGGGTGGTCACACCCCTCTGCATGACCAGGACGGGGCGGCATTTTCTCTACCTTCGCCGCGACGGGGCCGGCGGCGTGGAGCTGCGCAGGCTCGACCTCGCGCGCCTCGACGACGCGCTCCTCGCCCGGCGCGCAGAGGTCGAGCTCGCCGTGCCCGCCCAGCCCGGCCCGGAGACCGGGTTCGGCGACGCGGACACGTCGGACAGCGAGCGCCGCACGCGCTGCGCGACCGACGCGCTGGGCGAGCACGCGGTCGTGCACCTCGCGACCGGAGAGCTGCTCCTCGTGGCGCTCGAGGCGGCGTCGACCGAGCGATTCACGTATGACCCCGCCGACGGGCCCCTCACCACGCTGTCGCTCGCGGCCGACGCGAGGGCGATCCTGTTCACGCAGCCCGCCTCCGACGCGCGCTACCTCGACGCGACCACCGGGGTGACGACCGAGGTGCTCGCCCACCTCGCGGAGCCGCTGGACCGCATGGCCTATGGCCACTGCGTGTTCCTCCCGCACACCGGCGTCCACTATCCGGCGGGCGCGTTTCATTGCCAAAACGGCCTCAACGGCGGGCGACCGTACGTGCTCCGCGACGGGCTCTTCGCTCGACCGCCGGTGGTGGCGACCCAAGGAGCCGCGCGCCTCTTCCTCAGCGTCGGAGACGACGCGAGGGTGGTCGACCTGCGCACCGGCGCGGCGACGCGCCTCGGCGCCGGCTGGGTTGGGCCCGCGGGCAGCTCCCCGCGCCTCGTCTCCGAGGCGCCGCTGCGGGTGCTCTGGGCCACGCCCTACTCGTCGCTCCAGTCGGGCGTGCTGGGCACGCAGGCCGGGCTCGTTCCTCTGCCGTTTGCCGGTCGCGTCGTGGCGGCTGGCCCGACCTCGGCGCTCGGGTACGCGGACGGCGAGCGAGGCGCGTCGGTCGTGGCGTGGAGCTACGGGGGAGCGGCGCCCCCGACGGCGCGCACCGTGGCGACGCTCGCGGAGGCGAAGATCGCCGAGCTCTCCGCGCTCGAGCCGGCGGACCGCGAGCCGGCGAGCGCGCTGGTCACGACGGCCTACCCCAGCCCCCGCAGCGTGGTCGTGCGCGCGACGGGGGAGGTCGAGGACGTGGGCGCGATCGTCACAGTCGCGCTCGCGCCGCGCGTGGAGAGGCTCGCCGTGGTGAGGTCCCTGGACTCCGCGTCGTCGCCCGCCACCTGCCGGCTCTCCGTGCTCGACGCGCGCCAGCCCCCCCACCGCCTGAGCACGCTCGCGTCGTCGGGCGGCGGGCTGTGTCCGGCGCTCCGATCGGTAGGCACACGCCCGCTCGCGAAGGTGTTGGTGGCGGACCCGAGCGGCTGCCGGCGCTCGACCGCCCTCGCGACGGGAAGCGCCGTGGGGCTCGAGGCGATCGTGCGCGCACGCCACGGGCTCGGCCCCTGCGCGCCCGAGGAGGCCGCGAAGGTGGTCGTCGCCGCGGGGCCGGAGGTCGACGCCGTCGGCCTGCTCTTCCCGCAGCCGACGGGCGCGGACTACCGGGTGATCTTCGCCGAGCCCTGAGCTCGCGCCGACTACGCGCCGCCGCGCTACGTGCCGCAGAACGTGCGGTAGTGTTCCTGAAACTCCGCGTCGGGCGGGGCCGCGAGGTGCGCGAGCTCGGGCTGCTCGTCGAACGGCCGCGCCAGCGCCGCGTGCAGCGCGTCGAAGGGGCCGAGATCGCCCTCGTGGGCGGCCGCGAGGGCCTCCTCGACGCGGTGGTTTCGGGGGATGAACGCGGGGTTCACGCGCCTCATCGCGTCGGCGCGGGCGTCGGCGGTGCCGGGCTCGTCGGCGACGCGGCGACGCCAGTCCTCCGCCCAGGAGAGGAAGGCGCCGGGGTCGTCGAAGAGCGCCGCGACCTCCGCGTCGGCCTCGGGCGTGCGCGCCGACTCGCAGAGCCGCCGGAAGAGCCGGGTGTGGTCGACGTGGCCGGCCGCCATCCGCTCGATCAGATCGCGCGCGAGCAGCCGATCGTCGGCCCCGCGCCGCGTGAGCCCGAGCTTCGCGCGCAGGACCTCGCCGTAGGCGGCCTCGAAGCGGGGCACGTACGCCTCGAGCGCGCCCTCGGCCAGGCGGACCGCGTCGCTCTCGTCGGCGGCGAGGAGCGGCAGCAGCGCCTCGGCGAGCCGCGTGAGGTTCCAAAGCGCGATGCGGGGCTGGTTGCCAAACGCGTAGCGGCCGCCGCGGTCGATTGAGCTGAACGTGCGCGCGGGGCTGTAGGTGTCGAGGAACGCACACGGCCCGTAGTCGATGGTCTCGCCGGCGATCGACGTGTTGTCTGTGTTCATCACGCCGTGCACGAAGCCGACGCCCATCCACCGCGCGACGAGCTCGGCCTGGGCCTCGATCACCCCCTCGAGGAGCGCGAGGGCCTCGCCGCCGGCCTCGTCGCTCGGGCGCGCGCCGGGGTAGTGGCGCTCGAGGGCGTACTTCGTGAGCGACTGGAGGGCCTCTCGGTCCTCGCGCGCGGCGAAGTACT
>CAZHGG010001031.1:0-2597 GCA_964531755.1 uncultured Polyangiaceae bacterium | reverse complement strand
CCCCTCGACTCCGGCGCCGGCCGCGTTAACCTGCGTGCCCATGCGGATCGAGATCTCCCCCTCCGGGCGGGCGGGCTGTCGTGGGTGCAAGGCGGCCATCGCGAAGGGCGTCCTGCGCTTCGCCGAGTCGTACGTCATGCCAGGCTCCGACCAGCAGGCCCTCCGCTATTGGCACCTCGAGTGCGCCGCAAAGAAGCTCGGGGGCAACCTGCAGACGGCGCTCGCGGAGTACGAGGGCGACGTGCCCGAGCGCGCGGCGCTCGAGGCGCTCATCAAGAGCGCGCCCAAGAAGACCGGCAAAGACCGCCCGCTGCCCCACGCCGACCGCGCGCCCACGGGGCGTGCAAAGTGCATGTCGTGCGACGCGCCGCTCGAGAAGGGCGCCTGGCGCGTGGCGGTCGAGCGCGAGGTCGACACCGGCGCGTTCGTGACGCGCGGGCCGGGCTACCTCCACCCCGGCTGCGTGACCGCGTGGGTCGAGGAGCACCCTCACCCGCTGGGCGACGAGCTCATCGAGCGGCTCCTCCAGAACAGCGAGCCGACCGACGCCGAGCGCGCCGAGCTGCTGACGCTGCTCGCGCCCGACTGAGGCCTCCAACGGTGGGCGCCGTCCCTCACGGCGCGGCGAGCGCCCGCACGCGGGCGCCCTCGTCCGAGTCCGGCGGGAAGGCCTTGGCGAGCGTCTCCGCGCGCTGCGCGAGCTTCGCGGCCTCGTCCGGCAGCGAGGCGAGGGACCGCGCGCGCTCGTACGCCTCGAGGGCGCGCGTGAGGCCAGGGTTTCGCGCGAGCGGCGCGGTGAGGCGGCCGGCCCACCACGCGCGCCGCGCGCCGTCCTCGAGCAGGCTCCGCTGGTAGGCGCGATCGCCGCCCTCGAGCGCTCGCTGGAACAAGATGCGGCGGAGGAGCCCCGACGCGCGCGCGGGCGCGCACTTCGACGAGATCTCCGGGCAGCCGAGGGCGCTCTGCAGGATGTGGTCCGCCGTCACCGGATCGCCCATGTGCTCGAGCTCGGCGCGGTAGGCGAGCACGATGTCGCCGAGGCGCCACGCGGGATCATCCCGATCCATCGCGCGGCGGAGCGTGAGGAGCTCGGCCATGTTGCGGTCCACGGTGTTGGCGTACACGCTCCGCGGGGCGCTGAACTCGAGCCGCGGGAACTCGAGGGTGTTCTTACGCCCGTGCCCGGACCAGTAGAGCAGCACGTCGCGGTCGGCGATGAGGAGCGCGTCCATCTGCGCCGCCTCGTCGATGTAGATTCCACGCAGATCGCTCCGCGCGCGCTGGAACGCGGCCTCGCTCACGCCAGGATCGAACGCCCCGTTGCTCCCGACGAGGATGGTGTCGGCCAGGCCGCCCGTCCAGTAGAGGCGCGCGTTCGGGAACACGGTGATGAACGTGCGCACGATGAGGCGGAACTCGGCCACGCTCATGTTGGCGAGCGGGAGCCAGTGCGCCATCACGCCGCCGGTGGCGAGCCGCGCGCTCGCGCGCCGGAAGAACTCGACGGTGTAGAGCCCGGCGGCGCCGCGGAAGAACGGCTGGATGGGGTCGGAGGTGATGACGTCGTAGCGCTGCTCCGTGGAGACGAGGTAGTTCAGCCCGTCGTCCACGATCATGCGGAAGCCCCCGCGCTCCATCACGTGGTGGTTCCAGTCGCCGAAGCACCGCGCCGCGTCGGCCATGCGCGCCTCGAGCTCCACGAGCTCCAGCTCCTTGGGCGCGTGCTCGGTGAGCATGCCGAGCGTCATCCCCGACCCCAGCCCCACCACGAGCGCGCGCTCCACCCGCGGCGCGAGCAGCGCGGGCAGGTGGCCGAGCAGGATCTGGTTCGAGCGATCGACGTACGCCGTGCTCGCCTCGGGCTTGCCGTCGACCGCCATGCCGAGCTGACCGCCGAAATTCTCGACGAGGACGGTCGAGTTGCGCCCCTCGGCGAACACCACCACCTCGACGTGCTCCTTCCTGGGCGGGAGGTACGCGCCGTGCGCGAGGTACGCGGCGGTCCACCCGGGCCGCGGGACGGCGAGCGCGAGCCCCGCGCCCACGACCGCGAGCGACAGCGCCGCGAAGCCGCGCGGCGCGGCGCGCCACCCGTGCCGCGCGTACGCGACGAGCCCCACGACGCCGAGGCTCGCGAGCAGCGCGAAGGTGCGCGCCGAGCCGAGCGTCGGCACGAGCGTGAGCGCGGTGACGAGCGACCCGGCGACCGCGCCCAGCGTGTTGACCGCGTAGTACACACCGGTCTGCCGCCCGAGGTGGCCGCGCTCGAGGTACAGCCGCCCGAGCAGCGGGAACGTGAGCCCCGACACGTACGCCACCGGGACGAGGGCAACGACGCACAGGATCGCCGAGCCCAGCAGCGCGCCGTCCCACCCCGGCAGCGCGGCCCGCAGCGCGCCGAAGAGCGCCGGCGTCCGCGGCAGGAGCGCGAACTGCAGCGCGAGCAGGCCCACGAGCGCGAGCTGGCACCGGGCGAGGCGCTGCGCCACCTCCGCCCCGGTCGCGAGGCCCGAGGCGCCACGCTCGCCCCGCGCCGAGCGCAGCCCGCCGAGGCCGATGCCGAGCACGTACGAGGCCACCACCAGGGTGAAGACGTA
>CAZHGG010001030.1:0-2603 GCA_964531755.1 uncultured Polyangiaceae bacterium | reverse complement strand
CGGCAGCAGCATCTCGGGGGCGCTCCTCGGCTTCGCGGACCCGTGCGGCGTGGGCTCCGGGTGGGAGGGCACGGGCACGCCCACCGACCCGCACCGCCTCGCCTTCGACGGGCTCGACGATCACGTCTCGTTCGGCGCCGTCAACGACCTGCAGAAGTACACGATCATCACGTGGGCGCGAAAGACCGGGGACGGCACGCTCGGAACCACGGGCAGCTCGGGCCTCCAGAACGTCTTCCCCGTCGTCACCAAGGGGTGCCGGGAGGTGGAGGCGGGCCCGCTCGACATCAACTACTACCTCGCGATCACCGACACGAACCGGTTCGCCGTCGACTACGAGCACGTCGGCACGAGCATGAACTCGCCCCTCGTCGGCGGCAGCGTGCTACGCGAGGCCGAGTGGTACATGTTGGCCACGACGCTGGACTCGGCGACGGGCGCCCGCGCGGTGTACGTGAACGGCGCCAGCGACGGCTCGATGACCCCCGTCGCCGGGCCGGCGTCGAGCTCGGGTACGCTGTTCGTCGTCGGCGGCGCCAACCGCTCCGACGGCACCCCCGAGGGGCGCTTCCGCGGAGACGTCGCCCTCGTGCTCGCCTACGATCGCGCCCTCACCGTCCCCGAGATCGAGGCGAACTGCCACGCCTTCTCGTCGCGCTTCGCGATGCGCTCGTGCAAGAACTGACTGCCCCGGAGGAGCCCCGTGACGCCACGCCGCCTCATCCTCGCCGCCGCCGCCGCCCTCGCGCTCCAGGGACTCTCGCTGGCGACCCCGCGCGTCGCCCGCGCGGACGCGCCCTCGGCCGCCGACAGCGAGACGGCCCTCCAGCTCTTCAAGGAGGGCAAGGCGCTCCGCGACGTGAACGATTTCCAGGGCGCGCTCGTGAAGTTCCGCGCCGCCTACGCGCTCGTCGCGACGCCCATCACGGCGCTCGAGCTCGGGCGCACCTACGCCGCGCTCGGGAAGTTCGTCGAGGCGCGCGAGGTGCTCCTCGCCGTCTTCCGCCTCCCGGTGCTGCCCAACGAATCGGCCCGCGGCGCCGAGGCGCGGCAGGACGCGGCGCAGCTCGCCACGAACCTGCGCGCCCGCATCGCGTCGATCACCGTCAAGCCGCGAGGCCCGGTCGATCCGTTCCTCAAGCTTTGGATCGACGGGGCGCTGATCCCGCCGGACGCCGTCTCCGCGTCGCACCTGCTGAACCCCGGGAAACACCGGCTGGTCATCGAGTCGCGCGGGCACACCGTGCGCTCGGAGCTGACGGTCGGCGAGTCCGAGGCGCGCGAGGTGGAGATCGTGCTCCCGCAGCCGGAGCCCGGCCCGAGCGGGCCCGAGACGCCGCCGGTGGTCACGCCGCCCGTGCGCCCTCCGGAGCCGAAGAGCAACGCGCTCCGGAATACGCTCATTTACGGCGGCTTTGGCGCAGCGGTCGTGGGGGTCGGCGTGGGCACCGCGACCGGCCTCATGACCCTCTCGCGCGCCGACAAGCTGAAGGGCACCTGCACGAGCGACGGGCGGTGCCCGGCCTCGGCGCAAGCCGACCTCGACGCGAGCGCGACGACCGGCACCGTGTCCACCGTGATGTTCGGCGTGGCCATCGGCGGCGCGGCGCTGGGGCTCGCGGGCCTCTTCTTCACGACGGCGGAGCCCGTGAGGTTCGGGCAGGTCCGCCTCACGCCCACCGCCGGCGGCGTCCGCGGCTCCTTCTGACTACTTCCGGATCGTGCGCGTGAACATCACCGCGCCCCGCGCGTCGACGAACTCAGCCGTGAGCGCCCGCGCCTGCACGACGACGTAGACGAAGCCGAGCTCGAGCGACTGGAAGTGGGCGGGGTTCGTCCCTGGCAGGGACGTGGGGCCCGAGCCCGCCCCGCTGACGATGAGCTCGGTGCCGTTGCAGCGCTCGGTGAGCCACTGGAGGCTGTGGTCGTGCCCCGCGAGGTACAGATCGACCTTCCCGCAGATCTCCCCCTCCAGGTAGCTCTTGACGCCGTCGCCGCTCCAGATCGCCACGCCGGTCGCGCCCTCGTACGAGCCAGCGTTCCCGTGGGGGCCGTTCGAGCGGTAGGGGTGGTGCCCGAACGCGATCTTCCAAGGCGCCTTGGAGGCCGCGAGGAAGGCGCGGACCTCGCGCCGCTGCGTCGCGTCCCGCCCGAACATCGCCGAGTTCGTCTCGAGGTCGAAGAGCTCGACGCCACGGACCGCGAAGTGGTGGTAGGCCGCGGGGAGCCGCCATTTCTTCGAACGGCGCGTGTAGTCCACCTCGTATTGTCCGCGCTCGAACTCGTCGCCCGCGCCGTTCCCGCCGAAATCGTGGTTGCCGAGCGTGGGAAAGAACGGCGCGTCCACGTCGGCGTACGGCTCCTCGAAGAGCGCGCGCATGCGGGGATCGTCGGGCGAGGTGAGACCGCTCGGGTACACGTTGTCGCCGAGCAGCAGCACGAAATCGCAGCCGCTCTTGCGGCACTGCGCCGCCATCGCCGCGCCGACGCGGCGCTGGCGGCTCGAGCCGAGCCCCGTGTCGCCCACCGCGATGAAGCGGACCGCGTCCGCACCCGCGAGCGCCGCGTCGCGGCCCGCCTCGAGCCCCGCGCCCGCCGCGCCC
>CAZHGG010001029.1:0-2609 GCA_964531755.1 uncultured Polyangiaceae bacterium | reverse complement strand
GGCGCCGGCGTCGGCGACGTCGCTCGGCGCGTCGGGGGTCGCTGCGTCGACGCCGCCCTCGTCCGCCGCGTCGGGCGTGGCCGAGACCCCGGTGGAGCACGCAACCAAGACGAGCGCCACGAGAGGGAGCAGGTGCCTGCGCATGCCTCAACATACCACGGCTCCTGCGGGCGCTCGCGCGAGCGATTCACGGCGCCCACGCCACCCCGCGGGGCCGCGCGCGCGGCGCTGCACGCGGAGTGACTCACGGTGGACCCTTGCCAGGCCCCGAAGATCGATGCGAACGTAAGGTGTGAGCGCTGAGCAGCCCCCGTCGCCGCCGAGCGAGCCCCGCGTGGCCACCGCGCCCGACGCCCGCGGCGTGGTGGAGAGCGCGCTCCGTACGCTCGGCCTCGTGCCCGAGGAGGTGCTGGTGTCGCGGCCTGGCGCGGAGTGCGCGTGGGCCATGAAGCGCGGCAGCGCCCGGGCGCTCGTCGCGCTCGTCACCCGCGAGGTCGCCGGACAGCCGGCGGAGCACCTCCGCGTGGTGGCGCCGGTCCTCGCGTTCGCCGACGAGGGCAGCCAGGTGCCGCGCGAGGCGCTGTTCCTCCGCGTGCTGGAGCTGAACGCGGCCGGTCTGGCGGCCTGCGCCTTCGGCGTGCTCGGCGACTCGATCGTGCTCGTCTCGGAGCGCCCCACGCGCGACCTCGACGAGAGCGAGGTGCTCTACGCCATCCGCCAGGTCGCGGCCCTCGCCGACGTCTTCGACGACCAGCTCGTCGCGGCGTTCGGCGGGCGGCGTAGCAGCGATCCTCAGGCGCCCCCTGCGCACCCTGCGCACCCTGCCCCCCCTGCCCCCCCTGCCCGCGCCGACGACCCAAGCGCCGACTGAGCCACCTCCTCCCCGTCTGCCCCCGCAACCACGTGACAGCCAAACCGCACCCCCGCCTCCACGCGCGCGCCCCGCGCACACCGTCGCGCGCCCCGCGCGCCGCGGCCCGCGCGCTGGCAGCGAGCGCGCTCCTCGGCGGGCTCTCGGCCGCGGCCCCCGCGCGCGCCGTCGAGCCCGAGGTCACGAGCGAGACCGCGGCCCAGTTCTACCAAGTCACGAGCCCGAACGGTCAGCAGGTGCTCTCGCGCCGGCGCTTCATGACCACGCTGGGCGTGTCCGCGTACGATCTCCTCAACAAGGACAAGGTCCGCGCGCAAGATCCCCTGGCCCCCGAGCTCGTGTTCCGCGCCCGGCTCCGCTTCGACTCCGACTACGGCGGCTCGTCCTCCCAGGCCGACCAGGCCAGCCCCGAGACCCTGGTGCCGGGCTTCAGCCGCGGGCCGGTCGACCTCATGTACGCGTACGTCGAGGGCCGGCGGTTCGCCAACGGCGTGCTCGGCTTCAAGCTCGGCCGGCAGTACGTGACCGACGTGCTCGGGTGGTGGTCGTTCGACGGCGCCACCGTGCGGGCGACCACGCCCTTCTTCGTCGCGGTCGAGGCCTACGGCGGCCTCGAGCAGCGCGGCGGGCTCCCGCTCTCCACGCCGCGGTTCGAGCGCGACGGCATCTGGCGCGGGAGCCGCGCGGGCTACGCCGACGACGCGTGGCGCTCGTACCAGCCCTCCGCGGTCGCGCCCGCGTTCGGGGCGGCCATCGAGTCCACCGGCACGAGCTACGTGCACACGCGCCTCACCTATCGGCGCGTGTACAATACAGGCGATTCGGGCCTGAGCCAGTTCGCCGAGGGCCTGCGTGGGCCCGCCGCGTACAGCGGCGCGCGCATCTCGCAGGAGCGGATCGGCTACGCGGTCGACGCGAGCCTTCCCGACCTCGGCGGGGTCAAGGCGGGGCTGGCCTACGACCTCTACGTCAAGAAGGTGAGCCAGGCCTTCGTCTCGACCGATCTCTACGCCACGAGGAAGCTCACCCTGAGCGCCGACTTCGATCACGTGCGGCCCACGTTCGACGGCGACAGCATCTGGAACTTCTTCGTCGCCGGCCCCACGAGCGACCTCGGCGCGCGCGCCTCGTACCAGCCCACCGACGCGCTCGCGTTCTCCACGGGCGGGCACGTGCGCATGTTCACGAACCAGACGGCGTCGGAGGTGAAGGCCCCCAGCGAGCGCGGCGAGACCGATCTCGCCGCGCAGACGAGCCCGCTCGCCGCCCCCAACTTCTACCCCGCGAGCCCGCTCTACGTGAACGGCGGGGGCAGCTTCTCGGGGCGGTACCGCTACGGCAAGGGCACCGTGTCCGCCAAGGCCGTCGGCGACGCGGGCGGCACGGGCGGGCGCGGCGGCGGCGACGCGTACATCGACCGCACCTTCAACGATCGGTACCTCCTGTCGGCGCGCGCGGGCGCCTGGTACTGGAAGGACTCTCTCCGCCCCGATCGCAGCGCGACGAGCTTCCAGTACGTGCTCGGCGCCGGCTACCTCTTCACGTCCCGATCGAAGGCCATCGTCGAGTTCGAACATGACATCAACCGCGTGGTTGGAAATCGCTTCCGCCTCATGGCGTGGCTCTCGCTGGCGGTGACGAAATGACCCGCAAGGCCCCGAGGCCGCTGGCCGCCTTCGCCACCTTCACGCTCACGCTGGTGCTCGGCGTCCTGGGGGCGCTGTCTTTGGCGCTCGCC
>CAZHGG010001028.1:0-2612 GCA_964531755.1 uncultured Polyangiaceae bacterium | reverse complement strand
CGCACCGATCGGCCTGCGGCGCCTGGCCGGCCGCGACCGGATCCTGGCAGTACTTGCGGAACATCTCGAAGTACGTGTTGCCCGCGGTCTCGTATTGGCCGAGCGCCTGGTTGCCGCCCTGCTTGTCCGCGATCTCGACGAGCTTCTGCGCCTTGAGGCGGAGGAGGTCGACCTGCACCTTGTTGAGGTTCGTGCACTGCTCGGCGTTCTTCGCGGCCTTGTCGCCCGCGCAGTACAGCTCGAGGAACTTCGGCACGTCGACCGCCATGTCGTCGTAGCACGACGGCCGCGACGCCTGCGACGCGAGCACGTTGATGCTCTCGAGGTAGAGCTGCGCGGCGTAGATGCCCACGTCGCGGTCGGCGTTCGTGAGCGCGATGTCGCGGAACGCGGAGCCAGCCTCTTCCCAGTGCTTCGCCTCGAAGTAGGTGCGCGCGCGCGCGTACTTCACCTCGACGAGCTGCTCCTGGCCCGTGTTGTCGTTCGCCGGCGGCTTGATGTAGCAGATGTAGCGGTTGAACGCCTGCACCATGCCCTTCTGCTGCTCGGTGAACTCCTTCGGCTTGAGGGCCGCGGCCTCCTCCTCCTTCTTGCGCTTCTCCTCCTCGGACTTGTTCTTCCCGGGGAGCTGGCCGATGCCCTTGCGGGCCTCCGCCTTCGGGTGCGAGGCGTCGTACATCTTCTGGTAGCAGAGCACCGACGCGTACGCGGCCTCCGGCGCGTCGGGCCCGGTGGGGTTCTCGGCGACGACGGCGTCGAACGCGGGGCCGCACTCAGCCCACTTCTCGTCGGCGTAGAGGAGGTCGGCCATGTTGTATTTGATCTTGTAGATCGTGGGCCAGTCCTCCTTCACGATGCGCGGGAAGGTGAAGGTCGCGAACTGCTTCGCGTCGAAGGTGTCGACGACCTTCTTGTAGAGGTACGCCGCGAGCGCCTTCGTCTTGGGATCGTTCGTGCCGCGCTGGCCGCCGGAGCCGGCCGCCTCGAGGTGCCACGACATCGCGGTCTCGGCCGTGATCGACGCGGTCTTGTTGGCGCACTCCTGCTTCGCCTCGGCGCTCTGACCGCCCGCGACGAACTCCTTGTAGTGCTTCACCTGGTTGTCGATCTCGGCCTTGATCGCGTCCTTGTTGGAGGACTTCATGGCCATCGTCGCTTCGGTGATGTGCGCCTGGTACATGCAGGTCCTCGCGCCGCTCTTGTCGCGGTTCATGAGGTCCTTGTAGAGGATGATGCCCTCGGGGTAGTGGCCGGTGTCCAGGTAGTTGTTACCCAGATCGTCCATCATCTTGAAGGTCTTGTCGTTCCCCGTCGTGTCGCCCGAGATGCCGTGGAAGAAGTTGTACGCCTGGGTCGGGTCGCCCTTCATGGCGTAGACGGGCACGATGTCCTTGCGCGCGCTGTCGGCGAGCTTGGTGGCGCCGGGCAGCTGCGAGAAGTTCTTGCCGAAGTCGATGGTCTTCTTGAAGGCGTTCATCGCCTTCTCGAACTCGCCCTTGTTCCACGCGACGTAGCCGAGCTTGTACCAGGCGTAGCCGAACACCTTGTTCCCCGGCGCCGGGTACTTGATGACGTTCTCGTACGCCTGCGCGGCGAGGTCCCACTTGCTGGGATCGCCCTGCGCCTCGTTGAAGAAGAGCTCGCCGAACGCCAGGTAGACGTTCGGGATGTATTTCGAGTTCGGGCGCTTGTCCTTCAGCTCGAGGTACACGATGCGGGCCATCTTGTAGTCGTTGGCCTGCTCGTGCTCGTAGGCGAGGTAGTAGAGGACCTCGTCGAGCTGCGCGTAGTCTTGGTAGTCGTTCTTGACCAGCGTGTAGTACTTGATGGCCTGGTTGCGGGCCGACTTCATGATCTGGTCGGCCTGGTTCGCCAGCGCCTGCTTCTGGCCCGCGCCCGCCGGGTTGGTCTTCCGCAGGCCGTCGCGCTCGATCTCGGCGTTCGTCTTGTCGCGGAAGGCCGCGGCCTCGAGCTCGACGTACGCCTCGGCGAGGCGACGCGCGAGGGTCACGCGGTCGGCGGCGTTGCGCGGCGTGTTGCCAAACAGGCGCTCGATGCCCTGGATCTCCGTGAAGAGCAGCGCGCGCTGGCGGGCCTGCAGGCGGCTCTTGCGCTCGTCGCGCGGCACGTCGTTGACGACCGGCGCCGGGGGCTTGTTGTCGACCTTCTTCTTGTCGCCGACCGGCGCGACGCCGCGGAAGCTCGCCTGGGTGCCCTTGCCGTGAGCCGCGAACTCCTTCGGGCCGGCGACGGCGCAGGCGTTGAGCTCTTTCTTGGCCTTCTCCTCGATGCACATCCCTTGGGCGGACGCAGAGAATTCGACCGCGGAGGCGGAGAGGAGGATGCCGAGCGAGACGAAAGAGGTTTTGCGATTCATCGTTACCTGCCGCACTTCGAGGTGATGGTCTGCCGATAGAAGCCGAGCTCGTCGCGCCAGTACTCGCCGTCGAACGGCCAGATGACGTGCTCGTCGTCCGCTTTCACGATGTTGCGCTCGGACTCCTTGGCCGTGACCTGACTGCCAGCGATGGCTTGGTCGAGCTGGTTGCGCCGCGCGGACGTGATGTCGATGAGGATCTTCGCGCTGTCGCGGAGGTGCTCGTTGAGCTCGT
>CAZHGG010001027.1:0-2613 GCA_964531755.1 uncultured Polyangiaceae bacterium | reverse complement strand
CGACGCGACTAGCCGAGACGAGACGAAGAAGAGACTAGACGAGACGAGACGAGACGAGACGAGACGAGACGATACGCGCCGCGCCGCGCCGCGCCGCGCCGCGACACGCGACCCACCGCGCGTCCGGACCACCCTCAGTCGAGCGAGCTCGCGCCACCTCTCACGGCGACAAAACGACCGCGACGCGCGATCCCGAGGGAGCGCGCGTCACGTGGGTGCCTTGGGTGGGGCGTGCGGAGGGCCGTTACTCGGCGAGGGCCTCGCCGGCGACGTCGTCCGCGTCGAACTCGGCGTGGGTGTCGTCGTCGTCCTCGTCCTCGTCCTCATCCTCGACGACCGGCTTCGCGAGGATGGGCAGCCGGCGCTTGCCGACGGGCCCCTCGTCTACGTAGTCGCGGAGGGCCGACATGTCCTTCAGCGCCTCGAGCTTCGCGAGGCCCTTCACCTCGACCTGGCGGATGCGCTCGCGGGTGAGGTTCATGATCGCGCCGACCTCCTCGAGCGTGGTGCCGCCCTTGTCGGCGACGTCGAGCGCACACGTCTCCGTCATCTCCCAGACCTCGAGGTCGGGGAAGTTCAGCTTGATGGCGCCCGTCTTCGCCGACACGTCGAGGTAGAGGTGGTGCTTGCACGAGACGAACGGGCACGGCCGCTCGCCGCTGGCGCACTCGGCCCGCGTCTTGGGGCGCTCCACGTCCGAGTCCGGGTACATCATGCGGCCGAGCTCGAGCTCCCGCTTGGTCATCCGCTTGACGCTGATGGTGCGCGCGCGCACGTCCCGCTTGCGGCGCGAGCGCCGCTGCTCGCGGGTCACGCTCTCCTCCGAGGGAGAGAGCGCGAGCGCGCCCTCCGTGCTCAGGGTCGGTGCGTCCGCCGCCACCTCGTGCTCGAACTCGCCGTCCTCGATCTTCGCGTCCATTGCGTATCCTCCCGGTCACTCAAGCCGACCGCGCGCCCTAAGAGCGCGCAAAACCGCCCCCTGCGCTCTCCGGCCGCCTCGCCGTAGCGCACACCTCGCCCCGCCAACCTCACGCCTACCGTCGCGCGCCCGAGGGCACGCGTCGCCCGCCACGCGCCCACGGCGAGATCGCCGGCGGACGAGAGAGCGAGTGTCTTCCCAAGCGCGCCCGAGGGCCGAGGCCCTCGCTGCCGGGACCCCCTCGGCCGTCGGCGACGCTCTTGATTTGCTTCCCGAGGGCCTCGAGGGCCGACGGGTCTACTGCGGGCCTGGCGGTCACGGAGCGGGTTCCACCCTCGAGGACGCCGGCGAGTTCCGAACGGACTGGACCATAAACCGCGATGGATTCGACGGTCAATCCATCGGATCGCAAAAAAAATGAGCAACGCCGCAATGGAGAAGAATTTGCGCGCTTCCGGGTAAGCACGGACGAACAATGTCCTACCTACGCGCGACGATGGACGGGTCTCGGGTGCGCGAAGTGGCTCGCGACCGCGGCTCGCTCCCCGAGCGGCGGCGCGACGCTAGTGGGTCCCAATGTAGGCGGCAAACTTACCGTGCTTTCCGTACGTGCCTCCGGCCCACCGCTGCGGTCACCGTGGTAGGCTGAGCGCGCATGACGGCGCTCGCGCGTGAGAAGGCCGAAGGCGGCCACGCCCACGACGTGCTCGCCCGCGGGGCGCGCATTCGGTTCGTCGACGAGGGCGACGGGCCGCCCATCGTCCTCATCCACGACTTCCTCTCGAGCCAGCTCGAGTGGGACCACGTGCGACCGCTGCTCGCCGCGCACATGCGCGTCGTGGCCCTCGATCTGCCGGGCTTCGGCGCGAGCGAGTCGCCCGACCCGCTGAAGTACCGCTACACGTTCGACGGCTTCGCCGACTCGATCACCGACGTCATCGCCGCGCTCGGCCTCGGCCGCGTGTCGATCTGCGGGCGAGGCATGGGCGCCGCCGTGGCCCTCACCCTCGCCGCGAGCCACCCCGACCTCGTCGACTGCGTGGTGCTCGTGGCGCCGCACGTCTACCCCTCGCGCGCGCGCTTCTTCGAGCGCCTCGCGGAGGTGCCGTTCCTCGGCTCGTTCCTGTTCAAGCAGGTGTACGGGCGGGGCTTCTTGCGTACCTACCTCGGCGGCAGCCGCGGTCCGCACGCCGACGCCGCGCGCGCGCGCCTCGAGGAGCACCTCGGGCGCTTCGACGCGCCCTCGACGCGCCAAGCCGCCTACGCGACGCTGCTCGCGATGCTCGACGCGCGCCCCGTGGTGGCGAAGGTCCCGAGGGTCAACGCGCCGTGCCTGGTCGTGTGGGGGCGTGAGGACCCGAGGGCCCCCGTCGAGCTCGGCCGAAAGCTCGCGCGCGAGCTCTCCCGCGCGCGCCTCGAGGTGGTCGACAGCGGCCACTCGCCGGCAGAGGACTGCCCCGACCTCCTCGCGCGCCGCGCGCTCGAGTTCCTCGAGGCCGAGCGCAGCCGCGCGCTCCCCAAGCGGCGCCCGCGGGAGCCCGGCTCCGCGCCCCCACCGCCGCGACGGCCCCGCCCTCGCAAGGGCGACCCTTGAGGGTGCCGGTCTCCGGGCGCGCGCGGGCCGTGCCCCGAGGTCGGCGGGCGCTGCGGCCTGCTCGCGCGCGCGGGGTGCGGCTCGCCCGCCGGCGCGACCC
>CAZHGG010001026.1:0-2618 GCA_964531755.1 uncultured Polyangiaceae bacterium | reverse complement strand
CGCGCGGAGCCCGGGTGTGCCGTCGCGCCCTTCGAGCCCGCGCTGCTGCGCGCCGACCGCGAGCTCGCGCCCCTCGACGTGACCCCCCTCGAGTTCGGCGACGATCCCCCCGGCCTCGCTTGGGCGCTCGGGTGCCCGAGCGGGTGCCTCGCGCTCTCCGCCGCCGGCGCGGCGCCCGCCCGCGTGCGCACCGCCTTCGTCGCCCCCCGCACGACGCCCGCGACGCCGTTCCGCGACCCCACGCCCAGCGCGCCGCTCGAGTCGCGCATGCTGGACATCGAGACGCTCTCCACCGGCGAGGCCGTGGCCAAGCTCGTCCGCCTCAAGCTCGGCGGCGCGGTGCTCGTGGGCAGCCTCTCGGCGGACTTCGAGCTGCCGGGGCGGGCCACTCGCGCCGCCGTGGTCCGCGTGCGCGCCTACGACGACCACGGGCGCCCGCTCTTCACCGAGGCGGCCCCCGGGAAGGGGCCGGCCAAAGATCCGACCGTGCTTTCCAGCCGCGCCCTGGCCGTGGGCGGGCTCGCGATGGCCCCCGCGGGCAAGCCCGAGGACGGCGGCGCCGTGGCCTGGGTCGGGCGCCAGGGCGCCGAGCCGCAGGTGCATATTACACGCATCGACGCGCGCGGCCGCCGCACCAACGAGATCGTGCTCACGAGCTCGCGGGGCGGCGCGACCGACGTGGCGCTCGCGTGGGTGGGCGACGCCTGGATCGTGGGGTGGGTCGACTTCCGCGACGGCAACGGCGAGGTGTACGCCACGAAGGTCACTCCCGACTTGAAGCGCATCGTGCGCGAAGAGCGCATCACGCGGGCGCCGGGCGACGCGAGCGGGCTGCAGCTCCTCGCGGCGGGCCGCGATCGGGTCTTCGCGGCGTGGTCCGACGCCCGCGAGGCGCCCCGCGAGGGCTTCGCAGACATCTACCTCACGCAGCTCCGCGCCCACGACGCCACGCGCCTCACCGAGGAGCTCCGGCTCCTGCCGAGCGTGCCGCACTCGCGGTCGCCCGAGCTCCTCCCGGCCGTCGGCGGGGTCGCCGGCGCGATCGTGGCCTGGATCGAGCAGGCGCCCGACGGGGCCGATCCATCCCGAGGTGGCGCGTACCGCGCGCTCGCCCTCCGCGTCGACGGCCAGGGCAAGCCGGTGGGCGTGCCGGTGTCGCTGCCGGTGGCCGGGCCCGGGCACCCAACGGCGCTCTCGCTCGAGGTGACCCCGGACGGCGTCCGGGGCGTCGTCGCGCGGGCGCAGGGCGCAGGCGTCACGCTCGACGCGCTGCGCGGAAATTTCGGCACGTTCGCGTCGGCCCCGCTCGGCGCCGTCGCGACGCCCGCGTCATCCGACGTGGCGCTGCTCGCGTTCGACGGGTGGGTCTACTTTGGCGAGGACGGCGCGGCGGCCCACGAGCGCCGCTTGCGGCGCGCGCACGTCCCGCGGTGAGCCGCCCGCGCGCCCCTCAGCGCGCGGTGAAGTGCGGGTTATAGATCACGCCGAAGAGGTTCCCGAACGGGTCGCGGAGCGTGCCCACGACGATGCCGTCGCCGACGTTGTCGGGGCCGGAGACGTCGCTGGCGCCGAGGGCCGAGAGGTGCGCCATCGCCGCGGGGACGTCGTCCACGCCCCAGTAGGTGGTGGCGCGATCACCGAGGGGCGGCGGCGCCTCGCCGTCGAGCGGTTGCAGGCCGAGCTCGTACCCGGCCACGTTGAAGCCCACATAGAAGGGTTCGTCGAAGTAGGGCGCGACGCCCATGGCGCGCGTGTACCAGGCCTTCGCTGCGGCGAGATCGGGCACCTGGAGCGTGAGCGTGCGGAGGCCGTGGAACATGGGGCGACTCTACGCGCGGCCCCCAAGGTCGGGAGGAAAAAAGAGAGAAAGCGCGCGCGGCGACGCAACGGCGCGTCCCGCGCGGCCGAGAACGAGGGAGCGCCTCCGCGACCCCGCGACCCGGCGCTCGCGTCCCGGGTTCCCCGCGGCGGACACGTGGCGTAGGCTCCGGAGGGCGACCATGGGCATCGACAAGATCGGCAAGAGCACCGCGGGCGACGTCGCGGGACCCGACGCGACCGGCGCGGTCGACGGAGCCGGGGGCGCGGGGAGCGCCAAGGGGGTCGAGCGCTCGTTCGCCGAGGTCCACGAGGCGCGGCGCGCCGCCGAGGGCGCCCCCGTCGCGGTGGGGGCGGCGAGCTCGCCCCTCGAACAGCTGCGCGCGGGCACGATCGACCAGCGCGGGTACCTCGAGGCGAGGGTCGAGCAAGCCACGGCGGGCCTCCGCGGGCTGAGCGAGCGGCAGCTCGAGGCCATCCGCGTCGTGCTCCGCGAGCAGCTCGCGACCGATCCTTCCTACATCGACCTCGTCACCCAGGCGACCGGCCGCCCGCCCCCCGCGCCGGCGGACGAGTAGCGCGTGAGCGACCCGCCGGCAGCCCGTGGTCCACGCGCGGCCCTGTCGCGGCGGGCGGTGCTCGAGGTCGGCGCGTCCACCGGCCTCGGCGCCGCGTTCGCCCTCCTCGGGTGCTCGCGCAGGGCCACGCCGGAGGCGCCGGCCGACGCGAAGGGCACGTACGCCGCGCTCAACGCCGCCGAGGCCGAGGGCGCCGGCCCCGCGGGAGCGGCCGCCCCGGAC
>CAZHGG010001025.1:0-2618 GCA_964531755.1 uncultured Polyangiaceae bacterium | reverse complement strand
CGAGGTGGAGCTGCTCGGCGTGCGCTGAGCGCGGCGCCTGCGCGCGGGCTCGCGGGCTCGCGAGGCGGCGCGGAGACGAGGAGCGAGGGGCCCGCGAGGCCCCTTTCTTTTCTTGCGCAGGGTTGCCTCGACTCGGCGCGGGCGGTTAGCCTCTCGGGATCCGCATGAACCGCCTCCTCCGCCAGGGCCTGCTCCTCACCCTCCTCCTGCTGCTCCCCGGCGTGACCGGCTGCAAGAAGCTCTTCAAGAAGAAGACGCCGCTCGACGCCGGCGTCGCGATCGTCGACGACACCACCACGACCGTCGATCCCCAGGACAAGGAAGACGAGGCCCTCGGCAACAAGGTGGGCGAGTACATCCGCAACTGCATGAACGCCATGTCGTCGCGGGTGTACCAGTCGCGGCGCCGGTACCTGTCGTGGGTGCCCAAGAACGGCCCCACCGGCCGCGAGACCCGCATCTACGGGCTCTACCAGGTGACCGGCGCGGCGAAGTGCGAGGCGGCAGCCACGAAGGCCAAGGGCATGTTGCCCTCCGAGCCCGGCATCGAGGCGGCCGGCCAGCGGTACGCGAAGGCCGTGGTGATCCTCGAGCCGCTCATCAAGGACGCGTACACCTACTACGACCAGAAGAACTACCGCGACGACAAGTTCGCTCAGGGCAAGGTGCTCCACCCGCAGCTCATGGCGGCCTTCGACGAGTTCGTGAAGGCCGATCACGACATCCACCAGGCCGTCGGCGCCGTCACCAAGCCGCTCTCCCAGCGCCAGCTCGCGCGCATCGAGCGCGAGGAGGGCAAGAAGTTCCGCTACCACCGGCGCAACGTGCTCAACATCGCGCGTGATCTCGTCGAGATCGGCGATCCCAGCGGCGAGGACGACGAGGTGTCGTTCGCGGTCTACGACGCCACCTTCCAAGACCTCGAAAAGGCGCTGACCGGGCTGAAGGACTACGGCGTCCTGCGCCGGTCGGACCTCATGAACACGAAGAAGGCGAAGATCGGCGCCACCACGGCCTACGACAACTTCGTGCGCGCCTGCGAGGAGTACGTGCGGCGCGCGCGTGACTACGGGCGCTGCCTCCGCGACGCGCCGGCCTTCGCCAAGACCAAGGACGGCAAGGTCGACCTCGACAAGCTGCCGCGCTGCAAAGACAGCGGGCGCCGCGACTTCGGCGACAAGTACGACGCGTTCATCGTCACCTCGAACGCGAACTCGTTCCCCTTCTGAGGTCGCTCGATCGAGCCGACTATCGTGACCCGCGTCAGTTTTTTCGGCGACGAGTGGACACGCGGCGCGCCGCCTGGGACCATGAGCGGGCGCGTCGGGCGCACCCTCGGAACGTCATGAGCCCCGCTTCGCCACCTCGTGCCGTCCGCGGAGGACGGCGATGACCGCCGCGGTCGACTCGGGCTCGCTCGTGGGGCAGACCATCGGCGGAAAATTCCTTGTCGAGGCGTACGTCGGCGGCGGGGCGATGGGCGAGGTCTACCGCGCCACCCACGTCGACCTGGGGCGCACCGTCGCGCTCAAGGTCATGCGGAGCGACCTCTCCGACGCGACGTTCGCCATGCGCTTCCAGCGCGAGGCCAAGGCGGCGAGCCTGCTCGACCACCCGAACACGGTGAGGGTGCTCGACTTCGGGACGGAGGCGTCGGGGCTCGCGTACATCGCGATGGAGTTCCTCGACGGGATGGACCTCTTCCAGCTCATCAAGGCGGAGCACCCCCTTCCCGAGGCCAGGGTCGTCTCGCTGCTGGGGCAGGCGCTCTCGGCCATGAAGGCCGCGCACCGCCTGGGGATCATCCACCGCGACATCAAGCCCGAGAACATCATGGTCGTGGAGACCCACGACGACGAGGGCGGCGAGCTGCGCGAGGTGGTCAAGGTCTGCGACTTCGGCATCGCCAAGATCACCGAGCGCGAGGGCATGCAGACCGAGCCAGGCAGGGCGCTCACGGGCACGGGCACGCTCATGGGCACGCCCGAATACATGTCGCCGGAGCAGTCGCGGGGCGAGCCGCTCGACGCGCGGAGCGACCTCTACTCCATGGGCATCGTGCTCTTCCAGATGCTGACCGGCCGCGTCCCCTTCACGGGCGACACGCCCCTCGGGGTCGTCGTCAAGCAGGTCACCGATCCTCCGCCGAAGCCCTCGTCGCTGCGGCCGGAGGTCGACCCGCGGCTCGAGGAGATCTGCCTGCGCGCCCTCGAGAAGCGGCCCGAGGACCGCTTCCAGTCGGCGGGCGAGATGCGCGCGGCGCTGCTCGGCGTGGCCGATCCGTCGCAGTCGCTGCCGCTCGCTCGCGCCGCCAGCGACTCATCGCGGGGCGCGTCGTCAGGCGCGCTCCCCGCCTCGTCGCCCGACGGTGACCTCGGCACGCGCGCCACGGTCCCCCACGCGGCCCCCGTGGTCGATGCGCCCGAGCCCCACGGCAAGCGCAGGCCGCGGAGCCGCGCGCTCGTGCTCCTGCTCGTGCTCCTCGGCGGCTTGGTCGTCGGCGTGGCGCTCTTCGTCGTGCCGCGGCAGCTCGCGGACAGGCCCGCGCCCGTCACATCCGCCTCGGCGTCCGCCTCCGCGCCCGTGCTGGCCTCCGTGGTCGCCCAGCCGCCGAGCGC
>CAZHGG010001024.1:0-2622 GCA_964531755.1 uncultured Polyangiaceae bacterium | reverse complement strand
GCCGGTGGACGCGGCCCCGGACGCGCCCGTCGCGGACGCGGCCCCGGACGCGCCCGTCGTGGACGCGGCGCCCGACGCCGCCGACGCCGCCCCCGCCGCCGACGCCGGGCCCCTCATGTGCACCTACGTCGCGGTCACGGCCGTGGGTCCCGTCGGGCTCTCGTACTCGTTCAGCGGGGGCACGTCCCAGAGCTTCGGGTGCGCGCCGATTGATCCGACCTATTGGATGTCCGGCTCCGGCATGTCGGTCACCGTGACCTTCACGGCTCCGGAAGCGCGCCCGTCGTTTCGGGTGTGGGGCATGAACACCGACGACACCGCCTCGGTGAAGGTCAACGGCGTCGCCTATCCGCTCGACGCCGCCTCCGCGTCGTTCAGCTCGAAGGTGGTGTGCGGCCTCTCGCCGGGCCCCGATGGCGTCGCGTTCGTCGGCGGCGTGCTCGCGGGCGCGAACACCCCCGCGCAGGGCAACTACTCGTACCAGGACGTCACCCTCGAGACGACCGGCGTCACCTCCATCACGGTCACCGGGCTCACCGGGGCCGGGTGGGGATTCGCGGGCGTCTCGCACGACTGCCGGTGACCAGGGCGCGCGGGCCCGTCGAGGGCCTGTCGAAGCGCACCTGGGAGCGCGCGACGGGTTGCCCTGTGCCCGTCTTCGCGCCTACGATTCGCGGCCGATGCTGATCCGCACGCACCCGCCGGAGCCGCGCGGGAGGGCCTCGTGACCGCGGCGTGGCCCGTGGACGCGGCCGAGATCGCCCGCCTGCCCACGCCCCCGATGTTGCCTGGCCCGCCGCTGCTGGGCCACGCGCTCGACTTCCGACGCGACGCGCTCGGGGTCTTTCGGCGAGGCTACGAGCGCTTCGGCCCGGTGTTCGGCATCCGCCTCGCGCTCCAGCCCGCGGTCGTGCTCGTCGGGCCGGAGTACAACCGGTTCTTCTTCGAGAAGACGGACACGCTGCTGTCCATGGCCGAGGTGTATCGCTTCCTCGACCCCATCATCGGCGACCGAGTGGCGTTCACGGCCTCGCCCGAGGAGTACCTGGAGCAGCGCCGCGTGATGCAGCCGGCGTTCCAAGGGCGCAAGCTCAAGCTCTACCTCGACGAGATGATGAACGAGACCACCGAGTGGCTCGACACGCTCGGGCCTCGCGGCGAGCTCGATCTGGTGGCGGCCGCGGAGCGGCTCACCCTCGCGGTCGTAGCGCGCGCGGTGCTCGGCGCCGACTTCCGCCGAAGGCTCGGCGGCGAGCTGACGAGAGAGCTCGACGCCCTCTCGCGGGGCCTCGAGTTCGTGCTCCCCACCAACCTGCCGCTGCCGCGCTTCATCCGGAGAGATCGCGCCCAGCGGAGGCTCCGCGCCATGTTCGGCGAGGTCGTGCGCGCGCGCCGCGCGGCGCAGGAGCAGCCCGACGACTTCCTCGAGGCGCTGCTCGCGTCGAGCTACCACGGGGCGCCCACGATCCCCGACGAGAAGATCGTCACGTTCATCCTCGGGCTGCTGTTCGGCGGCCGAGAGAACACCGCCGGGCACCTCGAGTGGTCGCTCGTGCAAATCCTCCAGCACCCCGCGGTGCTCGAGCGCGCCGTCGAGGAGTCGGCGCGCGTGTTCGGCGACGGACGGCGCCCCGACCTCGACGCCATCCGCGGCATGACATGGCTCGACGCGTGCATGAGGGAGACCGAGCGCACGCGCCCCGTCACGCACACGCTGCTGCGCCTCAACAAGGACGACTACGTCGCGGGCGGCTATCGCGTGCCCAAGGGGTGGCTGACGGTCGCGGGCATCGCGCTCACGCAGCGGCTGCCCGAGCTCTTCCGCGACCCGGCTCGGTACGATCCCACGCGCTTCTCGCCCGAGCGCGCGGAGGACCGACCCTGGTCGATCGTCGGCTTCGGCGGCGCCCGACACGCGTGCTGGGCGAAGGCGTTCGTGGGCCTCGAGCTGAAGGTGATCATCGGCATGTGGCTCGCGCGCTACGATCTCTCGCTCGTCGACCCCGACGTGCGCGGCGCCACGAACGACATCGGGGTCATTCGCCCCGCGCGGCCCTGTCGCCTCCGGTACGAGCGCCGCGCGTGACGCCTCAGGGCGGCGGCACCGTGATCGTGAGCGACTCGCCCTCGGCCACGCGCACCTTGAAGCGCCCGGCCTGGATCGCGCCCGCGGGTGGGGCGATCCGGTAGTCGACCTCGTGCTCGCCGGGGTCGACCGAGAAGTGCTTGGAAAGGGACTCCGACGGCACCGCCCGATCGTCGAACCGCACGATCGGGAGGCTGTAGCCGGCGCGGACCGCGAAGGTCACGTGGGGCACACGCTCGAGCAGCGCCTTCACCCGCGCGCGGCCGAGCCGCATCGCCTCGGCGTCCCGCTGCGTGATCGCCACCTCGAGTCCCTTCTGCGCGTCCTTCAGGGCGTCGAGGAGCGCTCCCTTGCGCGCCTCGCACGACGAGAGGTGGAGGTACGTCCCCGAGGACGACGCGACCGCGAGGGCGGCGCGATCGGCGCTCACGCACTCGTCGAAGCTCCCCGCGGCCTCCGCCGCCGGCGCGCGCTTCGCGTGGCCCAGGAACGCGCTCGCGGCCTCCGGGTCGAGCGACGCCGGCGCCGCCGGCGCC
>CAZHGG010001023.1:0-2622 GCA_964531755.1 uncultured Polyangiaceae bacterium | reverse complement strand
GCCAACTGCTGAACCGAGTGCTGAGCCGACCACTTCACCGACTGCCACACCAACGGCAGAGCCCAGTGCCGCGCCAACTGCCGCGCCAACAGCCCAGCCTTCCGCTGAAACAACCACGGAGCCCACCGCCGAGCAAGAGGCGAAGGCCGCGGCCCTGCTCACGGGGCCCGACTGGTACCGCCACGCGGTGTTCTACGAGGTGATGGTGCGTTCGTTCCAGGACTCGAACGGCGACGGCATCGGCGACCTGAAGGGCCTCACCTCGCGGCTCGACGACCTGAAGCGCCTCGGCGTCGACGCGCTCTGGCTCATGCCCATCTTCACGAGCCCCTTCAAGGACTCGGGCTACGACGTGGCCGACTACGACGCGATCGCGCCCGAATACGGCACCGACGCCGACCTGAAGGAGCTGCTGGACGAGGCCCACAAGCGCAAGATGCGCGTGTTCCTCGACCTCGTGTTCAACCACACGTCGGAGGCGCACCCGTGGTTCCAGGAGTCGCGCAAGAGCAAGACCGGCCCTCGCGCGAACACCTACGTGTGGTCGGACACGCCCTCGTCGCCGGACAACGCGTGCGGCCCCTTCAACGCGCAGTTCGGGACCGACGCGTGGACGCTCGATCCCGGGCGAAATCAGTATTATTTTCATAGGTTTTACCCTGGCCAGCCCGACCTCAACTACGACGATCCGGCGGTGGTCGCCGACACCCTCGGCGTCGCCCGGAGGTGGCTCGAGAAGGGGGTCGACGGCTTCCGCTGCGACGTGATCGGCCTGCTCTACGAGTCGCCCATCCCGAAGGACTGCGGCTCGCTCCAGCCCAAGACGGGCGAGTACCTGAAGAAGCTCCGCGGCGTCCTCAACGCGTTCCCGGAGCGCGCGATGGTCGCCGAATCGGTGCTGTTCGAGAGCCCGAAGGCCTACTTCGGCAGCGGGTCCGACATGTTCCACATGGCCTTCCTGTTCGACTACGGCTACCTGTGGCCGCTCGCGTTCCAGTCGGAGAGCCGCGCCCAGCTCGACAAGGCGTTCGAGTCCGCGGCCGCCTTTCCCACGGGCGCGCAGAGCGCCCTGGTCGTGGGGTCGCACGACGTCGCGCGCGCGTTCGCCGTCGCGCAAGGCAAGGAGTGGCGACACCGGCGCGCCGCGGAGATCCAGCTCCTCGCGAAGGGCACGCCGTACATCTATTACGGCGAGGAGCTCGGCCTCCGCCCGGGCACCGACAAGGTGGTCGACGGTCGCGACTCGGCGCGCGCGCCCATGCCGTGGACGCGCGGCGGGCCGAGCCACGGGTTCTCCACGGGCAAACCCTGGCTCGCCCTCGCGCCCGAGGCCGACGCGACGAACGTCGAGGCCGAGCGCGCGGATCCCGGGTCGATGTATGTACACTACAAGCAGCTCCTCGCGCTGCGGCGCGGGCGGGCGGTGTTCGGCGCGGGCGACATGAAGCTCGTCGACGTCGGCAACGCGAGCGTGTTCGCCTTCGTGCGCTCCGACGCCTCCGAGGCGTGGCTCGTGGCCGAGAACCTCACCGAGGCCCCCCAGACCGGCGCCGCCGAGGTCGAGGGCTCCCTCGCCGACCGGGCCCTCGGCGTCGGGTCCGCGCGCCGCGAGGGGTCGAAGCTCACCGTGGAGCTGCCCGCCACCGGGTCGGTGGTGGTGCGCGTCCGCTAAGGCGGAACCCAGTTCCGCCGTCCGAAGGCGACGTGCACACGTCGTAGCGGTCATCGCGCCCGGAAGCCCGCGGCTCTCGTGAGAAGCCGAAGGCGGGAGCCGTGGGATTTCGGGCTCGCTTCAAGTGAGCACCGGCTTAGCGCGCCTCGCGCGCGCCGTGGAGCCGGCTGCTAAGCTGCGCCACCACCATGAACCAAGCCGAGCTCCTCGCCCTCGCCAGCCAGCGCCTCTACCCCAACTACCGACCCGCGCCGTTCGTGCTGTCGCGTGGGAGGGGTTGCGAGGCGTGGGACGTCGAGGGCAAGCGCTACCTCGACATGGCCGCCGGCGTCGCGGTGTGCACCCTCGGGCACGCCCACCCGGGCTACGTGGCCGCCGTGTCCGCCCAGGTGGCCAAGCTCGGGCACGTGTCGAACTGGTTCTACAACGAGGAGAACGTGCTCCTGGCCGACGAGCTGTGCCGCCTGTCGGGCTTCGACCGGGCGATGTTCTGCAACTCCGGCGCGGAGGCGCTCGAGGCGCTGTTCAAGCTCGCGCGGCACCACTTCTTCGGGAAGGGTGAGCCCAAGCGCACGCGCTTCCTCGCGTTCGACAACGCGTTCCACGGCCGGACGATGGGCGCGCTCAGCCTCACGGGTACACCTAAGTATCGAGAAGGATTCGGAGAAGTCGTGGGGGTCACACACGTCCCCTACGGCGATCTCGACGCCGTGCGCGCGGCCCTGACCGACGAGTTCGCCGCGGTCGTGGTCGAGCCCATCCAGGGCGAGGGCGGCGTGCTGCCGGCGCCCGAGGGCTTCCTGGCCGGCCTCCGCGCGGCGTGCGACGCGCGCGGCGCGCTGCTCTTGTTCGACGAGGTCCAGACCGGCGTGGGCCGCACCGGCGCGTGGTTCGGGTTCCAGCGCGCCGGCGTCGCGCCGGACGCCGTGGCCCTCGCCAAGGGGCTTGGC
>CAZHGG010001022.1:0-2624 GCA_964531755.1 uncultured Polyangiaceae bacterium | reverse complement strand
GTGGTCGCGCCCGCCCTCGGCGTGGCGCCCTCGCTCGCCGCGATCGACCGCGCGGCGCGGCCTGCGCTCGCGCCGCAGACCGCCTCGCCGACCGCCGAGCAGGCGCAGTGCCGCCTCGGCGCGACGCCCGGCTCCGACCGCCCCGACGCGGAGGAGGCCGATCTCGACGACGACGACCTCGACGACGAGGACGCGCAGGCGTCTCGCGCGCTGCCTCACGACGTGTCGGCGCTCTCGCGGAACGCGGGGCCGCTCGCGCGCGGCGCGCGCGACGACGCCGAGCGGCGCGGAGATCCCTCGCGGTTCGCCATCGCCACCGACCTCGCCCGCGGCCCCCCGGCCTGAGCGCACGCTCCAGACGCGCCTGAGGTCGGCCCCCGCTGACCACGGCCCCGCGCGACGCCCTCTCGACGGCCTCACATCGCGTGGACGCCCGCCACCTCCCCGCCGCGCCTCCGCGCGCCACCGTCGCTCGTCACCGGCCGCGCGCACCACGCGCCCGCGCGACGCGCCCCACTCCACACGGACCTCGCGGTCCGCGACCCGCGCCGCGGCGTCGCCTCGCTGAAGAGAATCCCCATGTACCGAATCACGATGTCACTGGCCTTGTTGGCTGCCCTCTCGACGATGGGCTGCCACCACGAGGCCCACGCCACCGAAGAGACCGGCCACTTCCTCGTCACTCGCCCGCTCCGCGGCGACACGGAGCTCACGAAGGAGTACGTCGCGCAGATCCGCGCCATTCAGCACATCGAGGTCCGCGCCCTCGAGAAAGGCTATCTGCAGGGCGTCTTCGTCGACGAAGGGCAGCAGGTGGCCTCGGGGCACAAGATGTTCCAGCTCCTCCCGCTCGTGTATCAGGCCGAGGTCGGCAAGGCCAAGGCCGAGGCCGACCTCTCCGAGCTCGAATACAAGAACACCAAGGTGCTCGCGGACAAGAACATCGTGTCGGCGAGCGAGCTGTCGGTCATGAACGCGAAGCTCAACAAGGCCAAGGCGGAGGTCACCCTGGCCAGCACGCACCGCGCACTCACCGAGCTGCGCGCGCCGTTCTCAGGCATCGTGGGGCGCTTCCGGGTACGTCCGGGCAGCCTCGTCGCAGAGGGCGACCTCCTCACGACGCTCTCCGACAACAGCACCGTGTGGGTCTACTTCAACGTGAGCGAGCCCGAGTACCTGGCCCACAAGTCGCGCGCGAAGGACGAGCCCCACACCCCCGTGAGGCTCGTGATGGCCGACGGGCGGACGTTCGACCAGCCCGGCAAGGTCGAGACCATCGAGGCCGACTTCGACAACGGCACGGGAAACGTGGCCTTCCGCGCGGCCTTCCCCAATCCGGAGGGTCTCCTCAGGCACGGCGAGACGGGCAAGGTGCGCATGTCGGTGCCGCTGAAGGGCGCGCTGATGATCCCCCAGAAGGCGACCTTCGACGTGCTGGATCGGAAGTTCGTCTTCGTGGTCGACGACAAGAACGTCGTGCACTCGCGCCCGATCACCGTCAGCGCCGAGCTCCCGCACGTCTTCGTCGTCGACTCCGGCCTCGACGAACGCGACCGTCTCCTCGTGGACGGCCTCCGCAAGGTGCACGACGGGGCGACGGTCGGCGTCGACTTCAAGGAGCCGGCGGACGTGATGGCCCACCTCGACGTCGCCGCGGAATAGGCCCGCACCATGTTCGCAGGCACCTTCGTTCGCCGGCCCGTGCTGGCGATCATCCTCTCGCTCGCCCTCGTCTTCCTCGGCCTGCTCGCCATGCGCACGCGGCCCGTGTCCCAGTTCCCGGAGATCTCACCGCCGCGGGTGATGGTGTCGCTCACCTTCCCCGGCGCCAGCGCGGACGTGCTGGTGCGGTCCTCGATCATCACGCTCGAGCGCGCCATCAACGGCGTCCCGGGCATGAGCTACATGATCTCCGACGCCACGAGCGCCGGCGAGGCCACGATCCAGGTCGTCTTCGAGCTCGACGCCGACCCCAACCAGGCCATCGTCAACGTGAAGAACCGGGTCGACCAGGTGCTCAATCGCCTGCCGCCGCTCGTCCAGCTCGAGGGGGTGATCGTCAACCGCGTGCAGCCGAGCATGCTCATGTACGTGAACCTCTACAGCTCGGAGAAGGGGGCCGATCAGAAGTTCCTCTACAACTTCGCGAACGCGAACCTGCTCCCCGAGCTGAGCCGGGTGAACGGCATCGCGCAGACCCGCATCCTCGGCTCGCGGCAGTACGCGATGCGCGTATGGCTGAACCCGGAGAAGATGCGCGCCTACAACGTCTCCACGGAGGAGGTGATGAAGGCGCTCGCCGAGCAGAGCGTCATCGGCAGCCCAGGACGCCTCGGGCAGGCCACGGGACAAAAGGCGCAGTCGCTCGAGTACGTGCTCACCTATCAGGGCAGGTTCAACAAGCCGGCGCAGTACGAGAACGTCATCCTCCGCGCCACACCCGAGGGCGAGTTCCTGCGCCTCAAAGACATCGCCAAGATCGAGCTCGGCTCCGAGTTCTTCGACATCTACTCCAACCTCGACGGTCACCCCTCCGCCGCGATCGTGCTCAAGCAGACCTACGGCAGCAACGCCGGCGCGGTCATCGCCGACGTGAAGGCGAAGCTCGAGGAGGTGAAGAAGAC
>CAZHGG010001021.1:0-2624 GCA_964531755.1 uncultured Polyangiaceae bacterium | reverse complement strand
GGTCCACACCGCGCCGCCGGCCTTGGCGCTCTTGCGCGCCGTCTCGTCGACGTCGACGAGCGCGACCACGGCGCTGGCCACGCGGAGCTCTTCGTCGGCCTGCGCGCCCACCTCGGCGCACGCGAGCGCGACCCGCGCGACCGCCGTCGCCTCCGCGGGGGTGCCCCGCCACGCCTTCCCCGCGCTCTCCTTCAGGACCCGCTTCTTCGCGAACGTCGCCTTGAACCGCCACAGGGCGCCGCGCTCCTCCGTGCTCGCGCGGAGGGCCTCGAGGGCCTGCTCCACGCCGAACAGCCGCCCCACGAAGCGCGACACGTAGGGCGCGGCGACCAGCACGGCCGTGCTGGCCGCCTCGGGCTTCACGGCCGCGCCGCTCGCGACCGCGTCGGCGTACTCGGTGAACGTGCTCGCGGCCTCCGGCGCCTCGGCGCGGAACCACGCCCAGAACGTCGCGTGGAGATCCGCGAGGCGCGCGGGCGAGTGGAGGTCGGCGTACGAGAACCCGGGCACGCCGAGGGCGAGCTCCGAGGCAGGGGGATCGGCCGGGAGCCGGGGAAAGAACGAAGACGCGGCGCTCGCGGGGATCGTGATCACGTGGGGTGGACCTCCGGCTAGCGCTTGTCGGCGGGCACGAACGCGGTCTGCGCGAGGTCGCCCTCTTCCCAGCCGAAGTAGATCGCGCACTGCTTGAACATGAACTTCTGGCCCTCGGGCGAGGTGAGGTCCACGCGGTAGGTGTTGATGAACTTCACCGAGTCCTTCAGCCACTGGTCCCACGCCTCCTTCGAGATTTCCTCGTAGATGCGCTTTCCGAGCTCGTTCTTGTAGGGCGGGCGTGAGAGGCCGGGCAGCTCCTTGCCGAGCTTCGAGCAGTGGACGAGGCGGGGTTCTGACATGCGCGAGCTTCTAGTCGCACTCCCTCGCGATTTGAAGACCCTCGGCCACTCGGTCGCCACAGCGCGCGCGGAGGCCGCTCGCGCGGCGGCGCTCACGCGAGCGCGAAGGAGAGCTGAACCGGAGGGCGGCGCGACGCCGCGCGCACGACGAGCCGCTCGGTCGCGCCGTGGTCGAGCACGCACACGCGCGCGCTGGGCGCGCGGGCTCGCACCGCCGCGAGGGCCCGCTCGGGCGTGTTGTTCGTGCGCGAGAGGTGGCAGAGCGCGACGAGGGGCTCGCCGAACCGAGCCATCTCGGCGACGAGCACGCCCGCTTGTTCGTTCGACAAATGTCCGGTATCGCAAGCGATTCTCCGCTTGAGACGCTCCGGGTACGGGCCGCCCTCGAGCAGCTCCTCGCAGTGGTTCGCCTCGAGCAGCACGAGGTCGCTCGCGCCGAGGAACGCGGCGAGGCCGCGTGGCGCGTGGCCGAGGTCGGTCGCGTACGCGAACGCGCCAAAGGGGCCGGACACGCGCACCGCGACGTTGGGGGCGTCGTGCGGGAGCGGGTGGGTCTCGACGACGAGCGCCCCGAGCGGCCGCGCCTCCGCGCGCCGCAGCGGCACGACGGCCTCGGCGAAGCGCGCCCGGGCCTTGGGCGCCCTCACGCCGGCGTGGAGCCAGAGCGGGCACTTGAGCGAACGCGCGAGGGGCAGCACGTGCGCGGCGTGATCGCCGTGGTCGTGCGTGACGACGAGCGCGTCGACCCCGCGCGGGAAGAGATCGACGCCGAGGCGCCGGAGCCGCTCGGCGCACACTCGCGGCCCGAGCCCGGCGTCCACCAGCACGCGCGTGCCCGCCGACTCGATGAGGACGGCGTTTCCGGACGACCCCGAGCCCAGCACGAGGACGTCGAGGGCGTGGGCCTCGGTGTGGCTCGCGCCATCCACCACTCTCGTCATGCGGTCGCTATGGCACGTTTGGGGGCGCGAGGCGACGGGTCCGTCAACCGCGCGCGGCGCACGCGGTTGTCGCCGCCCGCGGGCAAACCATGTACCGTTGCGTGGGCTCATGTCGACACGAAGCTGCCCGCTGTGTGGGCACACGATCCTCAAGGTGGCGCGCTTCTGCGGCGCGTGCGGCCAGCGCGTCCCGGAGGAGCGCCTCGAGCTGGCGGCGCCCGTCATGGTCGACTCGACGCCGCTGCCCGCGGACGAGTTCTCGGATTTCACGCGCCCGAACTGGCAGCCGGATCCCGAGACCCTGGCCGCGGCCACGCGCCAGCTCGACTCGCAGCGGAGGGTCGCCGCGTCGACGATCCTGGGCGCCGCCGGGCCGCTCGACAACCCGCCCACGGTCTCGGACGCCGGCGCCCCGAGGCGCGCGTTCGAGATGATGTCCGACGGGCACCTCGCCGGCCTCCCGCCCACCTCGCCCCTCGGCGGCCCCATGGCGGAGGTGCTCGCGCTGCAGGCTCCGGGCGCGGCGCCTGCACCGCAAGCCGCGCATGCGGGGCCATGGGCCCCCATGGCGGCACCGCAGCCCGCGCCCATGCCGGCCGCGCCCGCGATCCAGCCTGCGCACGTGGCACCGCCTGCACCCATGGTCCAGCCTGCGCCCGTGGCACCTGCGCCCATGGTCCAGCCTGCGCCCGTGGCGGCCCCGCCCGCCGAGCCAAGGCTGCGCACGATGCTCGGCGTCGCCATGCCCGGCATCGCCCCGGCACCCCCGGCGGCCCCGGTGGCCTCG
>CAZHGG010001020.1:0-2624 GCA_964531755.1 uncultured Polyangiaceae bacterium | reverse complement strand
CAGGGCGCGCCGCCGCACGAGGGGCCCACCGGGGGCCGGGTCGACGCGCCGATCGGCCGCGCCGCCGACCCCCGGCACCGCCGCGTGGACGCCGCAGGCAAGCCCGCCTCGAGTCGCTACCGCGTGATCGCCGAGGCGGGCGGCGTGTCGCTCTTGGCCCTCGCCCCCGAGACCGGGCGCACCCACCAGCTGCGGGTCCACGCCGCCTCGCTCGGCGCGCCGCTGCTCGGCGACCGCACGTACGGCGGCCCCGTGCGCCTCGCGCTGCCCACAGGCAAGGTGCTCGGCCTCGCGCGCATTTACCTGCATTGTGCATGTTTAAGGCTGCCCGAGGCGCGCGGCGCGCGGTCGCTCTCGTGCCCCGTGCCGGACGACCTCCAGGCTGCGTGGGCGGCGCTCGGCGGCGCTCCCGAGGCCTGGGCCCGGGCGACGTCGTGGGACACGGCGGTTGGAGAGGGACCCCCGTGAGCCGCCGCGCCCTCGGCTTGGTCAGGGCCACCGTCGCCGTCGGGCTGGCCTTTGCGCTGGCGTCGGCGCTGGGGACGCGCGCCCGGGCGGACGGGCCCAGCATGGGGGTCGCAGACGCCGGCGGCCTCACGCGCACGCCGCCCGATCCGCCGCCGCTCCGGGAGCGCGCGCAGTACGTGGTCGATCTGCGGTGGGTGCGCGGAGACGTCTACTTGGTTTCCATGAGCGTCGTTACGCTGCCGGCCCCGCGCGAGAGCCCGCGCGCGATGGGGCGGTTCGCGCTCGAGCTCTACGAGGGGGCCACGCTGCTCGAGCGCGTACGCTTCGACTTCCCCTTGCTCGGGGCGGTCGAGGGCGAGCGCGGCGCGAAGCTCGCGCCCAAGCTCTCGACGCGCGTGGGCGTCATGTTCCCGGCGACCGCGCGCGGCACACACCTCGAGCTCTGGGACCGCGCCACGGACACGCGCTGGCCGGTCCCCTGGCCCCCCGCCACGGTCGGGCCCGCCGACGCGGGCGCCGACGCGGGCGCCAAGGCGAAATGACGTTCCCGAACGGAGGATCCCCGGCATGACCGACGACCGCGCCCGCCCCGAAGACGAGCCGAACGACAACCCGGTGAAGCTCGTGGAGGGTCGCTACCGCGGCCCCGCGGCTTCGGCGCCGTACCCGCTGAGCCGCCTCGCGCCGTCGTTCGCGCTCGTCGACGTGGCGCGCGAGATCCAGCTCGCCGACGAGACGATCGCCACGATGACCTCTGGCAAGCTCGTGGTGCTGGCCGAGCAGATCCGCGCGCTGCAAGACAAGGCGCGGGCGCTCCTCGAGAAGGCCCGCACCGACGCCGAGCTGCACCGCGCGCGGTGCGCGTTCGAGAAGAAGCCAGGGGGCGTCTACCACCTCTATACCGAGCCGAGCGGCACGCGGTGGTTCTCCCTCTTCGGCCCCGACGAATGGCGCACCGGCGCGCCGCCGGGCTACGCGGGGTCCTTCCGCCTCGAGGCCGACCAGTCGTTCACGCCCGTCGCGGAGATCCCCGCGCGCGACGTGGAGGTCGCGTCGCTCGCCCGGCTGCTCGGCACCGGCGACCCCGAGCCCCGCTGACGCGGGTTGACGAGAGCGTGGAGGCTTTCGTCGATTTGTGCGACGCTTCGGCCGATGGAAGCAGAAGGCGGAGACGCAGCGCAGCTCATCGGCACGACGATCGCCGGCAAGTACAAGATCACCGCGCTGCTCGGCGAGGGCGGGATGGGCTGCGTGTACGTGGGCGAGCAGCAGATGGGCACGGCCGTCCGCAAGGTGGCGGTCAAGACGCTGCACAAGCACCTCTCGACCGACCAGAAGATCAAGGAGCGATTCGCGCGCGAGTGCGGCACGGTCTCGCAGCTCCACCACCCCAACACGATCCAGGTCTTCGACTTCGGCACCACGCCCGAGGGCCTGCTCTACATCGTGATGGAGTTCGTCAAGGGGCAGAGCGTCGCCGCCGTGATCGAGAAGGAGGGCCCGATGGACCCCGTGCGGGTCGAGAAGATCCTCACGCAGGTCTGCGGGTCGCTCCAAGAGGCGCACGAGGCGGGCATCGTCCACCGGGATCTGAAGCCCGAGAACGTGGTCCTTTGCGACCGCGCCGGCCAGACCGACTGGGTCGAGGTGCTCGACTTCGGCATCGCGAAGCGCAGCTCCGAGAACGACCCCAACGAGGCCAAGCTCACCCAGCAGGGCATGGTGCTCGGCACGCCCCCGTACATGAGCCCTGAGCAGTTCACCGGGCTCCCCATCGACGCCCGCAGCGACATCTACGCGCTCGGCGTCATGTCCTACGAGATGCTCACCGGGCAGCTGCCGTTCGAGGCGAACACGGCTTGGGAGTGGGCCACCAAGCACATGACCGCGCAGCCGAAGCCGATCGAGGCGCAGCCGAACGGCGGGCTCCTGCCGGAGCGGGCGCGCGCGACGATCATGCGCGCGCTCGAGAAGCGCCCCGAGGACCGGCCCACGTCGGCGAAGGAGTTCATCGAGTCGTTCGCGGGCGGCGCCTCTACGGTGCCCACCGCGGCGCCCGTCGTGCCCTCGCAGCGCACGCCGGTCAAGACCGAGATGGGCCAGCCCGCGGTAGGCGCGATGGCCCCCATGGGAGGCGCCCCGCCCGCGGCCTACGG
>CAZHGG010001019.1:0-2625 GCA_964531755.1 uncultured Polyangiaceae bacterium | reverse complement strand
TGCGCGAGCTGCCATGACGTGCACGTCGATCGCGACGGGGACGGCGCCATCGCGAAGGGCAAGGATCTCGTGCTCCAGACCACCGCCCGCGAGTACGCGAAGTACCGCGCCGACGGCGGCCGGGAGACCTGCGTCTCGTGTCACATGCCGGGGCTCGGCCCGGGCCGCGCCGCCGAGACGGCCCGCGTCCCGGACGAGCAGGCGAAGGAAGCGCCCCCGCGCGCGCTCCACGACCACGGCTTCGTGGGGGTCGACGCGCCGCTCGACGGATCGCCGGACACCCAAGCGGAGGCGCGCGCGAGGCTCCTCCATGGCGCCGCGCGCCTCACTATCGACTACACCGCGGCCTACGGCGGCACCGTCGAGGTCGACGTCTCCCTCGCCAACGTGGGCGCGGGCCACAACCTGCCCACTGGCTTCGCGTTCGCGCGGCAGATGTGGCTCGAGGTCGTAGGTCGGCGCGCCAACGGCGAGCTGTTCGACGCGTCAGGCGTGGTCCAGAGCCCCACGCTGGATCTCTGCGATCCGGCCACGATGGACGCCGAGCCCGCGCTCCGCCGCTTCGTGCTCGGCTGCGCCGGCTCGGACCTGCGCCTCGTGAATTTCCAGCAGAAGCTCGTCGACCGCGTGGAGGTCGTCACGAGCGGCGGCGCGCCCGTGCTCGACGCGCTCGGCGATCCGCGGCTCCAGAAGCACCCCGACGGCCGCGAGACCCACCTCCAGCACCTCACGGGCGGCGCGGTCCCGCGGGCCCGCGGCTCCGACGGTCAGCTCCTCGCGACGCTCGCGCCCGGGGAGTCGCGCAAGCTCTCCTACACCCTCCGGGGAGAGGTCGCCCCGGGGGAGGCGATCGAGATCTCCGCGCGCCTCCTCTTCCGCGCGCTCCCTCCGTACTTCCTCCGCGCGCTCGCCGAGGGACAGGGCGCGACGGACGCGCGCATCGACGAGCTGCCGAGTCGCCTCTCGATCGTCGAGATGGCGACGGCGAGGGCGACCGCGCGGAGGCAGTAGGCGGATGAAGTGCGCCATGTCCCCGACTGTCGGGAGCGTGGATCGCGCGACAGGCCGCGCCCCGCGCGACGTCACGACCGCAGGGTCAGCAGGGCGCCTTCGAGCACGGCGTGGAGCTTCGCGGCGCTCTCGCGCCACGTGCCCGGGCCGGTGGCGCGCACGGCCTCGGCGTCCCAGGACTTGCGCAGCGCGGCGGTGAGCGCCGCGGCGAGGGCCGCCGGGTCCTTCGCGGGCACGAGCGCGCCGGCCTCGGGATCGCGCAGCACGTCGGGGATGCCGCCCACGCGCGTGGCCACCACGGGGCGCCCGCTCGCGAGCGCCTCGAGCACCGCGTTCGGCGTGCCCTCGCGCCAGCTCGGCAGGGTGAACAGATCGCTCGCGCCGTGCCACCGCGCGATGGCCGAGAGCGGCTGACCCCCGAGCACCCGCACGCGCTCGCCGTGGCCGCGTGCCCAGTCGTCGACCTTGGCGCGCGACACGCCGTCGCCCGCGAGCACGAGCGTGGCTGTGGGCTCGTCTTTCGCGACCTGGTCCCACGCGGTCATGAGCTCGTCGATGCCCTTCGCCGGCTCGAGGCGGCCCACGAAGAACACGATCCGGCGGTCCTCGCCGATGCCGAGCTCGCGCCGCGCCTCGGCCTTGTCTTGAAGGCGAAACACCGCGTCGTCGACGCCGTTGCCGACGAGGTGGATCCGCGCGCGGTCGACCCCGAGGCCGACGAGCTCGTCGGAGAGCGGCTCCGACACCGACACGAGCGCGTCGGCCAAGGGCAACACGCGCGACAGCACGGCGCGTGCGCTCGGGCGCTTGGCGATCACGTTCAGATCGGAGCCGTGGACCTTCACGACCGAGGGCTTGCCCAACATGCGCGCGAGGAGCACGGCGGCGCACGAGTCGGGGTAGGCCCACGTGCCGAAGATCACGTCGGCCGAGGCGAGCAGCGCGCGGTGGGGCGCGGCAGAGGCGAGGTACAGCGGCACGGCGATCGGCACGCCGACCTTGGGCACGTAGAGCTGCTTCAAATAGGTCGTACGTATTCCCGCCACGAGCTCGCTCGGGGGCAGGGCGGCGAGCTTCGCGGGGCGCGGCGGCTGCCCCGTGACGCCCGCCAGCGGGAAGCTCGCGACGGCGGCGAGGACCTCGAGATCGCACAGCTCCGCGAGCTCGCGGAACTGCTGACGGTTGAACGCGGCCTCGAGCGGCTCGAGGCTGTTCGGCCAAATTTGGGTGACGGCGACGACTCGCACGCGACCACCCTACGTGCTCGCGGGCTCGCGCGCTCGCGCGCTCGCGCAAAAAAGCAGTCGCGGGTCGCCCGGAGGCCGTCGCGCCGAGCCGCCGTTCGCGCGTCGGCGGGGGGGCGGGGGCGGCCATTGAGGGGCCGCTTTCAGGGCCGGCGTCGGGGCGCCCAAAATCCTTCCAACACGGGTTTTCGGTTGGTGTCCGCTTCAAGGTGGGGCAACATCGGGCAAAGTCGGGGGCACCGGGTGTCACCGTCTCCCGAACACCATGTGGCTTCTCCTTCTCGCGCAGCTCGCCCAGCCGGCCAGGCCACCGGCCCGCCCGCCGCGCGCGCCCACAACGAAGCCGGAGGAGCCCGCGCCAGCCCCGGCC
>CAZHGG010001018.1:1963-2630 GCA_964531755.1 uncultured Polyangiaceae bacterium | reverse complement strand
ACCGCGAAGCCGTCGGAGATCCACGAGCCCGCGTTGCGCGTGATCGTGTCCCCCGTCGCGCCCACCTCCGCGAAGATGATCCCGTTGCTGCCCGCGACCGTGATGGTGCCGAGCGCCACCGTCGGCCCCTCATTCGCGAGGTCCGTCGTGTCGAAGGTGAGGACCGTCGCCGTCAGCGCGGCGATGCGCCCGGTGACGTTGTTCGAGACCGACCCCGCCACCGTCACCACGTCGCCGACCGCGAATCCGTCCGTGATCCACGAGCCCGCCGAGCGGGTGATGGTGTCGCCCGTCGCGCCGACCTCCGCGAAGGTCAGGGTGACCGCCGCCGCGAAGTTCGCGAACTTCCGCACACCCGCCATGCGCGCCTGAGGCGCGCAGGTGCCGCCGTCGGCCACCTGGCAGACCGCGAGGCTCGCCCTCTTGTTGGTCGTGAGGAACGCGTTGATCTGCGTGACGACGTTGTTCGCCGCCGTCGAGTCGGCGAGGTCGCCGACGATGACCATGGTGCGGATCGCCTTCTGCTGCGCCGCGATGGCCGTCCGCGCGGCCGTAAGGCCGGTGTTGTCCATCTTCGGCTGCGTCGTGCGGAAGCTGTAGGTGTCCGCCGCGACCAGCGTGCCGCCGCTCGTGAACGAGATCACGATCCCGACGTGCGGCACCGTGT
>CAZHGG010001018.1:0-1953 GCA_964531755.1 uncultured Polyangiaceae bacterium | reverse complement strand
CGTCGCCGTCCCGAGGCGCACCGTCTTGCTCGTGCGCCCGCCGTCGAGCGAGAGCGTGAAGACAGGCCCCGGCCCGGTGCCCACCGTGCCCGCCGTCGTCACCGTCAGGATCGCGTCGACCTCCTCGAGGTAGCCCGCCGACCCCGCCGCCACCGAGACCTGCGCGGTGCCCGTCCACGTCGAATTCGTGCGCTGCGACCCAAGGACGCCCGCCGTCACGATCGGCACGCCGACGAAGAGCACGCCCGAGAAGTAGGGCGAGCTCCGGCACTCCTCGAACATCATCGCCGCGAGGTCCACCCCGGGCGCGTAGTTGTGCTGGCTCATCAGCGCCGAGAGGCTCGTGTAGACCCGCGGCGCGCTCGCGTCCGCGTTGGTCCCCACCGGCGCGATGATGCAGGCGTAGCCGGTGCCGCCCGCGTACGCGCCAGCGGACTCGGAGACGGACGTGGTTGCTGAAGGTGCAGTCGGCATAGCTCAGGCTCCGCAGGCAGGTTGTTGGTCCGGTGTCGAGTCCCCTTGCTCGGAGATGCGCACCACGTTGGTCAGCACCGCGCCCGTCGGCCCGAGGTCCACCTCGGTCGCCGCGGCGCCCGCGTACGTGCGAGCCTCGACAGCGCGCGGCACGGTGAAGGGAATGGAGTAGACGGCGAAGGTCGTCACCGGCGTGCCCTTCGCGTCCTCGAGGGTCACCCAGCGGCCCGCGCCGATGCCGAAGCCGGCATTCTTCCGCGTGCGGATGACCTTCTGGAGCGCCACCAGCACCTCGTCCACGAGGTCATCGGCCCGGCGCTCGTGCTCGTAGTGGGCCGCCCCGCTGCGGGCGTCGCGCGCGTAGATCGTGACCTTCGCCGCGAGCACGCGGTCGAAGGCGTGCCTCGGGTTGCGCCCCGCGCCCTTCGGCCCGACGACCGGCTCGTCTCGGTCGCGGTCGCGCTCGATCACCACGCGCTCCACCGGCGAGAGCACCGACGAGCCGTACTCCGGCCCGTCGACCACCGCGATCGGGCAGCCGTTCGCGGCGAGCGCCGCTTTGAGCTCGACTCCGATCTCGTGGATCATGCCGCCAGCTCCTCCCGAATGACCTCGCGCGCCGCCTGCTCCAGCGCGCCCGCGTAGGCCGCCGGCAAGGGCTCGCCAGGCCGCGGCGTCACCGGCCGCCGGCCCACCTGGTACTTCGCGTAGCTCGTCGCGATGGCGAGGCGGATCCGCGTGCCGATCGCCACGTAGCGCACGGCGTCGAGGAGCGTCCCCGTCTTCCGCAGCGTCACGCGCTGGCCCTCGGCGCCGAGGTCCCACGCCACGCCGTACGGGTCCTCGCTCGCCCGAAACGACGCCTGCGCGGCCTCCGTGAGCAGAGGCGCGGCCCTCTGCGCGACCTTGTGCGCGACGACGCGCGGGAGGGCGCGTAGGCGCTGCGCGAAGGCCTTCAGGCTCGCGGTCATGGGATCGTCTCCGATCCCCACCCGCGCGGGTCCGAGCTGGTCGAGCTCGCCGCCGTCGAGGTGATGGCGAGGTTCGTCGACGCGCGCGCCACGTCGCTCCTCATCGGAATCCCCGACGCGAACCGCTCGAGGATCTTCTCAGCTTCGACAGCTGCCGCCTTGGCGACCGCTGAATCCTGGTGGCTCGCCTTCAGGAGCCGATCCACCACCACGTCAGCGACAGCCGCGCGCACCCGAGGAGGAATCGGCTCCGTGAGCGGGATCACATGGGCCGGGAAGAATGCGTTGGCCCAGTCTGATACTTCCTCGATGATCTTGTCATATGGCGGCTCGCGCACGACCACGACGGAGGTGCCGTTGCTCGTCAGGTTGATCGCCGACCCGCCCGCCGTCGCGGCGAGCTTGAACGTCGAGTTGGTCAGCCGGATCGCGTAGTAGGTCGTGCCTTCGCTCAGCCCGCCGGGCAGCGTGCCAGCGTCCGCCGCGCGCACCGTAACCTCGGTGTCCG
>CAZHGG010001017.1:0-2636 GCA_964531755.1 uncultured Polyangiaceae bacterium | reverse complement strand
GCCCTTGCGGTTGAAGTCGGCCTCGAGGCCGTGGCCCACGGCCTCGTGGAGCAGGATGCCGCTGTCGCCGGGCGCGAGGACGACCTCGAACGTGCCCGCGGGTGCCTCCTCCGCGTCGAGCATGCGGAGCGCGAGCGACGCCGCCTGCTCCGCGTGCCACTCCGGCGACTTGCCGTCGAAGTACCCGAGCGTGGTGCGCCCCCCGCCGCCCGACGAGCCCTCCTGGCGCTTGCCGTCGCGCTCGGCGATGACGCGGACGCCGAAGCGCATGAGCGGCTGCGTGTCGCGCGCCATGCGCCCCTCGGAGGTGACGACCAGGATCTCGCGGAGCTCCTCGGCGAAGCTCGCCTCGACCTTCACCACGCGCGGATCGAACGCCTCGGCGTGCTTCGCGGCCCGCTCGAGGAGGGCCCGCTTCTCGAGCCCCGCCACGTCGAGGGTCACGGTGTCGAGCTCGTAGCGCTTCGGCACGGCCACCTCGACGGCGCGCACCGGGGCGAGCGCGCCGCCCTCGACGGCGATCTGCGCGGCGGTGGCCGCGGCGTGCTGCATCGAGTCCCAGTCGAGCTTCTCGACGTAGGCGTACCCGGTGGCGTCGCCCTTCTGCGCCCGCACGCCGAGGCCCACCGAGACCCCCCGGGAGGCGCTCTTGAGGATGCCCTCGTCGTACACGAGCCCGCCGGCCGCGCGGTACTCGAAGAAGAGGTCGGCGTAGTCGGCGCCCTTCGCGAGCGCGACGGCGAGCAGCTTCTCGGCGAGCTGGACGTCGATCTCGTTGGGGCCGCCGGGGCCGAAGGGAGCCTTGTAGAGGGCGGATGCGGTCGCCATGGCGCTCACCGTAGGCGCTCGCGCTGTCGAGCGAAAGCGCTTCGCTCGCAGAACCTGAAGTGAGCCCCGGTGGGGCGAACGATGGTCGTGGGCGAGCCCGAGCCGAAGGCGCGCCTCGTCCGCGCGCGGCCCCGCGCCGCGGCCGCCTCTTTTTCCCCCGGGCTCGCCTCCGGCTGCACTAAGGTGCCGTCGGGTCGCTCATGTTGTCCTTGCTCGTCGCCGTCCACGTCATGGCCAACGTCGTCTGGATCGGCGCGATCGCCTCTGTGGGCTGGCTCACGCGCCACGCGGCCGGCCTCGCGGAGCCCGAGGGGCGGCCGGTCGCGCGCGCAGCCTACGAGCTGCTCTACCTGCGCGCGGCCGTCCCGGCGTTCGTCTTGAGCTTCCTCGCCGGCGTGGGCCGGCTCGCCGCGGACCCCAAGACCTACTTCACCCTTCATTGGTTCCACGGGAAGCTCTTCTTCGCGCTCGCCGTAATCGGCGTGCACCATGTGCTCGGCGCGCGCGCGAAAAAGGCTGCGGGAGGGAGTATGCAAGGGGCTGAAAGCAGCGCTATTCTCACGGGTGCGTTGCTCGTCGCCACCTTCCTCGTCATCGTCTTCGCCGTCCTCAAAGGGAGCCTCGTGACCTAGTGCTGTCTCCCTCCTCTCCCCGCTCGCGCGCGCCCCGGCGCGCGCCGCTCTGCCCGCCCCGCCCGCCCTCGCCCCGCACCCGAAGGAGAACATCCCCCCGTGGCCATTGACCGCGAGAAGGTGCTCCAAGCCGCCCAAAAGTACGCCGAGAAGAAGAAGTACGACAAAGCGGTCATCGAGTATCAGAAGCTCGTCGCAGCGGATCCGAACGACGCGCGCACTCTCCTGAAGATCGGCGATCTCCAGACGAAGATGGGCACGTACCCGGACGCCATCGCGACGTACGAGGGCGTGGGCCGCCTTTACGCGCAGCAGGGGTTCGCGCTCAAGGCGATCGCCGTCTACAAGCAGATCCGAGAGCTCATCGCGAAGCACGCGCCGACGCTCGACGAGCGCTACGGGCACATCACCCCGAAGCTCGCAGAGCTGTACGAGCAGCTCGGCCTCGTGAGCGACGCCCTCGCCGCCCTCGACGAGGTGGCCACCCGCTTCCAGCGTCAACAGCGCGACGCCGAGGCGATCGCCGTGTGCCAGAAGATCGTGCAGCTCGACCCGAGCAACCCGCTGCCGCACCTGCGCCTCGCGGAGGCCCTCTCGCGCACGCGCGACCTCGACGGCGCGGTCGCGTCGTTCAAGGCGGCCTCGACGCTGCTCATGCAGATCGGCCGGCGCGACGACGCCGTGAAGGTGCTCGAGCGGCTTCTCCACCACAAGGCCGATCTCGAGCAGGCGCGCCTCTGCGCCGAGCTCTACCTCCAGCGAGGGCAGCCGCAAGACGGCATGCTCGCGCTCGCCAAGCTGCAGCTCTGCTTCCAGGCCGATCCGCGCAACCTCGACACCCTCGGCCTCCTGTCGCGCGCGTTCAACGTGATCGGGCAAGCCGCGAAGTCGATCGAGGTGCAGAAGGAGATGGCCCGCGTCGCGCGCGACACCGACCAGCGCGACCTCTTCCGCGAGATCGCGACGAGGCTCCTCCAGCTCGCGCCGCACGACGACGTGGTGCAGCGCCTCGCCGGCCAGGCGATGCCCGAGCGCGTCCAAGCCTACGTGCCGCCACCGCAGGCGGTGCCGCCACCGCAGCCCGCGCCCGCGCAGCCCATGGGCGCGCAGGCGCAGTTCGCGCAGACGGCGATCGGCGGTGGCCAGGCGTGGCCGCTCGCGGCGCCCGACGAGCCC
>CAZHGG010001016.1:0-2663 GCA_964531755.1 uncultured Polyangiaceae bacterium | reverse complement strand
ATGAGAGAAAGAGGCCGCTCCTCACGGCCCGCTGCGTCGGCGCGAGATTCCCCATTGGACGAGCCTTTCCTCCCTCCGCCCGTACGTCGAGCACGAACGCCGCTTGGTTACAGGAAAGTAAGCTCGCGTCAGCGGCCCGCCGCGCTCCGCGGCGCGCGCGCCGCGCTCGTCGCCAGCTGACCGCACGCGCCCCCCACGTCGCGACCGCGCGAGCGGCGCACGGTCACGAGGCAGCCCGCGTCGTGCAGGCGCGCTGCGAACCGGGCCGCCGCCTCGTCGTCGGGGCGCTCGAAGCCGCCGGTCGGGTACGGGTTCCAGGGGATGACGTTGACCACGCTCCGGTAGCCCGCCGCGAACGCGGCGATGCGCGCGGCGTCCGCGGGGGCGTCGTTCACACCGGCGAGCAGCACGTACTCGAGCGTGATCTTCTCGTGCGGGCGGGCGGGGTAAGCGAGCAGCGCCTCACGCAGCGCCTCGAGGCCGTGCTTCTTCGTGACGGGCATGATGCGCGAGCGCGCCTCGTCCGTGGTGGCGTTCAGGCTGAGCGCGAGGCAGGGGCGCCGCTTCGCCCGCGCGAGCGCCTCGATCCCGGCGACGAGGCCCGAGGTCGACACCGTCACGCGCATCGGCGCGAGCCCGAGGCCCGCCTCGTCGCAGAGGACCTCGAGCGACCGCGTCACGGCCGCCACGTTGTGGAGCGGCTCGCCCATGCCCATGAACACGAGCGACACGCGCCCCGGGTCGGCGGGGCCGAGCGCGAGCAGCGCCGCGAGCACCTGCCCCACGATCTCGTCGGGCGCCAGGTTTCGCACGAGGCCCATCTCGGCCGTGCGGCAAAACGTGCAGCCCATCGCGCAGCCGACCTGGCTCGAGAGGCACAGCGTGACCCGCGGGTTCTTCACCGCGCGCGGCATGTGGACGGTCTCCACGGTCGCGCCGTCGGAGAGGCGCATGAGCAGCTTGGTGGCGCCGTCCGCCGAGGGCTCGCGCCCGACGATCTCGGGCAGCGCCAGGTCGAGGTGCTCGGCGACGAACGCGCGCGCCGCCCGCCCGACGTCGGGGCTCGGGCCCTCGCCGTCATGTGCAGACTGCACCCATGTGCCCACGCGGTGGAGCCGCCCGAGCAGGTGGCGCGGCGAGCCCGGCGGGCCGAGCGCCTCCAGGTCTTCCAGCGTGAGATCGGCGAAGCTTCGGCGGGTCATGGGCGGCGGAGGGCGTGCGCGGACGTGGACAAAAAGCGAGGCGGCGCGAGGCTCCTGCCCCGCGCCGCTCTCATTACCCGAGGACGCGCCCGCCGGCGAGCGAGCGCCCCGGGACACTCAGGTCGACTCTTCGAACTCCGCGTCGATCACGCCGTCCTTCTTGCCACCACCGGGCGCCGCGCCTGGACCGCCGGGAGGGGGCGCGCCGTTCGGGTCGATGCCGGCGCCCTGCGCGCCGTACATGTTGCCCGCGAGCCGGTGGGCCTCCTTCTCGAGCCGGTCGAGCACGTCGGTGATCTTGTCGTCCTCCTGCTTCTCGATCGCCGCCCGGCCCTCCTTGATGAGGCCCTCGAGGGTCGTGATGTCGGTTGCGACGAGCTTCTCGCGGTTCTCGCCGATGGTCTTTTCCATCGTGTAGCAGAGGTTGTCGAGCTTGTTGCGACGCTCGACCTGCTCGCGGCGGAGCTTGTCCTCGGCCTCGTGCTCGCCCGCCTCCTTCACCATGCGCTGGATGTCCGCCTCGGTGATGCCCGAGTTGGCCGTGATGGTGATCTTCTGGTCCTTGCCGGTCGCCTGGTCGCGGGCGTGGACCGACAGGATGCCGTTGGCGTCGATGTCGAAGGTGACCTCGACCTTCGGCATGCCGCGGGGCGCGGGCATGATGCCCTCGAGGTGGAACTTGCCGAGGGTGCGGTTGTAGCGGGCCTCCGTGCGCTCGCCCTGGAGGACGTGCACCTCGACGCTCGGCTGGTTGTCCGAAGCGGTGGAGAAGGTCTCCTTCTTCTGCGTGGGGATGGTGGTGTTGCGGGGGATCATCACCGTCATCACGCCGCCCAGGGTCTCGATGCCGAGCGAGAGCGGGGACACGTCGAGGAGGACCATGTCCTTCACGTCGCCAGAGAGCACGCCGGCCTGCACGGCCGCGCCGACCGCGACGACCTCGTCGGGGTTCACGCTCTGGTCGGGGTCGCGACCGAAGAACTTCTTCACGGTCTCCTTCACGAGCGGGATGCGCGTGGAGCCGCCCACGAGGATGACCTCGTCGACCTGGCTCGCGGTCTTCTTCGCGTCCTGGAGGGCCTTGCGGACCGGCTCCATCGAGCGCTCGACGAGGGGCGCGATCATCTGCTCGAGCTTCGCCCGCGAGAGGCGGAGGTCGAGGTGGACGGGGCCGCCCGAGCCCACCGTGATGAACGGCAGGTTGATGGTGGTCTCCTGCACGCTCGAGAGCTCGATCTTCGCCTTCTCCGAGGCCTCCTTCAGGCGCTGGAGGGCCATCTTGTCCTTGGAGAGGTCCATCCCCGAGGACTTCTTGAACTCGGCGACCATCCAGTCGATGATCAGGTTGTCGACGTCGTCGCCGCCGAGGTGGGTGTCGCCGTTCGTGGAGATGACCTGCACGACGCTGTCGCCGACCTCGAGGATCGAGATGTCGAAGGTGCCGCCGCCGAAGTCGTAGAC
>CAZHGG010001015.1:0-2664 GCA_964531755.1 uncultured Polyangiaceae bacterium | reverse complement strand
CCGCTCGACAAGTTCGAGGAGCGCTACTCGCGGCCGATCGACGCGGGCGACCAGAAGTCCGCGCAGCGGCTGCGCTCGACGATCCACCCGTTCATCCTCCGGCGAACCAAGTCCGAGGTCGCCAAGGACCTGCCCGAGAAGATCGAGACCGACCAGGTCTGCGAGCTCACCGGCGAGCAGGGCGCCCTCTACTCGGCGGTGCTGAAGGAGGTGCGCGCGCAGGTCATGGGCGAGGTCGAGCGGCAAGGCGTCGCGAAGAGCCAGCTCCAGATCCTCGCCGGGCTCACGCGGCTCCGGCAGGCGGCCTGCGATCCGCGCCTGCTCGGGCTCCCGCGCGAGTTCACGAACGACGACTCGGGCAAGCTCCAGGCGCTCCGCGATCTCGTCCAGACCTCGGTCGCGGGCGGGCACCGCGTGCTCGTCTTCAGCCAGTTCGTCTCCATGCTGACGCTCATCCGCCGCATGCTCGAGGAGGACGCGGTGGCCTACGCCTACCTCGACGGCTCCACCAAGGATCGTCAGGCGTGCGTCGAAGCGTTCCAGCGCGACGACGGCCCGCCGGTCTTTCTCATCTCGCTGAAGGCCGGCGGCTCTGGCCTGAACCTCACCGCCGCCGACACCGTCATCCACTTCGACCCGTGGTGGAACCCCGCGGTGGAGGACCAAGCGACCGACCGCGCGCACCGCATCGGCCAGACGCGGGTCGTCACCATGTATCGCCTCATCGCGAAGGGCACGATCGAGGAGAAGATCCTCGAGCTCGGCGGGAAGAAGCGCGAGCTGGTCGGCGCGGTGCTCTCCGAGGACGCCGGCGGCACCAAGCGGCTCACGAAGGGCGATCTCGAAGAGCTGTTCCGCGACTGACGCGGCGCCGCCCCCTGCGCGAAAGTTTGTGGGCCGTCGTCGCCGCGGCCGGCTACGCTGGTCGCGACGCGCAGAGGCGCGCTCTCTCCCATGGACGGCACCCAGGCACCCTTCGATCGGCTCGGCAGCTATCGCATCGTCCGGCGCATCGCCACGGGGGGCACGAGCGACGTCCTCTTGGCGAAGGCAGAGGGCCCGTTCGGCTTCGAGCGCCAGGTCGTCCTCAAGATCCTGCTCTCGCAGTACCGCGCCGACGACCAGTTCGCCCGGATGTTCGCCCGCGAGGCGGCGGCCTACGCGCGCCTCTCCCACGCCTCGGTCGTGCGCCTCTTCGACTTCTTCTCGCACGGCGACCAGCTCGTCATGGTCCTGGAGTTTGTCGACGGCTTGCCGCTGAACCGCCTCCGGGCGAGCCTGAAGGAGATCGGCAAGACCCTCCCCGATACGGCGGCGCTTTACGTGGCCAGCCACGTGTTCGAGGCCCTCGCCTCGGCGCACGACCACATCGACCCCTCCGGGAAGGCCGCGCCGGTGATCCACCGGGATGTGAACCCGTCCAACGTGCTGGTCGGCTGGAACGGCGAGGTCAAGCTCGCCGACTTCGGCATCGCGCGGGTCACGGGCGTGCGCTCCGACACGCAGAACGGCCTCATCCAGGGCACCTTCGGGTACATGGCGCCCGAGCAGGTGAACGGAGCGGACATCGGCACCCACACCGACGTGTACGCCGCGGGGCTCCTCTTGTGGGAGATGCTCGCCCACCGGAAGGCGATCCAGCGGGGCGTGCTGCCGGAGATCGAGATCCTCCGCGCGATGGCGGATCCTCACCTCGTCTCGCTCGACGTCCTGCGGCCCGACCTGCACGGGCGGGTGAGGGAGGTGGTCTCGCGCGCACTGGAGCCCGATCCACGCAAGCGCACGATGACGGCGGAGGAGGCGTGGTCTCTGCTGCGCGACGTGATCGGACCTCGTGGAGGGCGCTCGGAGCTCTTCGAGATGGCGAAGCTCATCCACGATCGCGCCGCGGTGAAGGGCCGGTCCGCCGAGGCCGAGGCGCCGCGTCCGGCTGCCGAGCTAGAGCCTTCGCCCCGACCGCCCACGCTCCGCGCGCCGGCGCTCACCAGCGTGACGACCGCGGGCAGCGGCGGGAGCGCGGTCGGCGGTCGCGCGGCCGCGCAAGAGGCGCCCCGGCTCGACGAGCTCGATCCGATCGACATCGACAAGCTCTTCGACGGCATCTCGCTGCCCGACGACCCAGAGCCCAGCGGGCCCGGGGACGAGATCACCATCACCTCGACCGCGCCGCCCGCCTTCGACGTCGAGGCGCTCTTGACGGAGTCGCGCCGTGCGGGGGTCGGCACGCCGGCCGGCGTCCCCGCTGTGCGGGTCGCGACCCCCACTCAGGTCAGCGCCGCCCCGGCGCGGCCTCAGATTCGCCCGTCCCGCAAGATGACCGCGACGTCCACGAGCGCCGAGCGGCGGGCGTCGCAAGAGCTGACCACCGTGGCCCCGGTGCAGGTGACGCCCGCGGCGCAGCGGCATCCCTCGGGCGACACCACGCTCGTGTCGCGAGGTCAGTTCCCGCCGCCGGCCGGCGTGCCCCAAGGCCTCACGCCGCGCGCGCCGGAGGTCGGCCCCATCAGCGTGTCCATCCCGTCGGTGAAGAGCACGCTGATCATGCCGGTCGCCGACATGCGGACATCGTCGCCGCCGCCGCCCCCGGAGCCTTCGCCCACGCCGGGCCCCGCGACCGCGGGGCAGGGCGCGACCCCGGCCGTGCCCGCCGTCGCGCCCCGACCG
>CAZHGG010001014.1:0-2666 GCA_964531755.1 uncultured Polyangiaceae bacterium | reverse complement strand
CCGCGCCGTCGCCGAAGACGATCCCCGCGAGCGCCGCGAGCGCCGCGTCGGAGGCGCCCCGCAAGACGCGCCTCACCGCGGAGGAGCAGCTCGTCGAGGCGCAGCGGCGACTCGACCGCATGCGGGGCGCGGCCACCCTCGTCCGCAAGCGCCTCCAGCGCGCGCGGCGCGATCGCGATCTCGTCGTCTCCGCGTGCCTCACCGAGAAGCTCACGCAGCTCAACGTCACGGCCCGCGCCGCCGAGGCGCGCGCCACCGCCCTCCGCGGCGCCCTCGCGCGGAGCGACGCGGCCACGGCCGAGCGCGAGTTCACCGCCCTCGGGAAGCTCGCGGAGCACTCCGAGGACGTCGACCTCGAGGCCAAGCAGTGCAGCTCGATCGAGCTCTCGCTCGCCGACACGACCGCGGTGAAGGTGACGGTCGACCGGCGCCTCGCGCCGGTGACGCCGAGCTACCCGACGAGCCCGTGAGGGCTCGGGGATAGGGCCCGCGCGCCCCGAAAACGGCGCCACTTTCGTGCCCCGCGGCGTCGCGCGAGGTAGACTGAACCACACGAAAATGTGCAGGTTTCTCGCTATCGTCGCCGCTCGCGCCGTCGAGCTTCGGGCCTGCCTCCAGGCCGGGCCGCGGAGCCTCGCCGAGCTCTCGCGCGAGCACCCGGACGGCTGGGGCGTGGCGCTCTTCGAGCCGCGCGGCCGCTCGTGGGAGGTGCACCGCGGGGTCGACCGGGCGCTCGACTGCGCGCGCTTTCGGGCGCTCGCGGCGGCTACGCGCGCGTCGGTGCTCATCGGGCACATTCGCCAGAAGACCGTCGGCCGCACGTCCCGCGAGAACACGCACCCCTTCGCGTGCGCCCAGGGGCGGGGGGTCTTCGCGCACAACGGCCCGGTGACCGACGTGGCCTACCTCCGCGCCCACACGGCGCCCGAGCGCGCGCGGGAGGTGCGCGGCGAGACCGACAGCGAGCGCCTCTTCGCGTTCCTGCTCACCCGCCTCGACGAGGCCGGCCTCACGGGGGCGCCGGCGAGCGCCGCCACCGACCGCCTCCTCGCGCGGACCTGCGCGGAGCTCCGCGCGCGCCCCGGGATCGGCGCGTTCAACTTCCTCTTGTCCGACGGAGAGAGCACCTACGCGCACCGCTTCGGGCGCAGCATGTTCCTGCTGGAGCGCCCCCACGGCGAGGCGCTCGTGGCCTCGGAGGAGCTCACGAGCGAGGCGTGGTCGCTCGTGGAGGAGGGCACGCTCCTCCGCATGGACCGCGCGCCCCAGGTCGAGAGCGAGGCCGAGCCCGCGCCGCGACACCTCCGCCGAGTAGCCTGACGGGAGCGTGCTTGCACACATTGACGCACATGCGCGCGCGCGCCCGAGCGACGCCTGCGCCGGCGAGCCGCGCGGCCGCGTGCGCGAGGTGATACACGGGTCGGGGTGGGCGCTCGGCAGGTCAAGACGCCAGGGTTCGTCGGCGCGTTCTTCGCGCTGCTGCTCGTCGTCTACGTGGGCGTGTTCCCGTACCTCGGGGTCATCAACAACCCCAACGAGAACGTCCGCACGTACATGACCATGGCCCTCGTCGAGGAGGGCACGTTCAAGATCGACGCCATCGTCGAGCGCCACGGCTGGACGAACGACATGGCGCGCGCGCCCGACAAGAAGACCGGCGCGTTCCACCTCTACTCGGTGAAGGCGCCCGCCGTGAGCTACGCCGGCGTGCCCGTGTATTGGGCCTTCACGAAGGTCATGCCGCGCCTCGGCCGCCCGGTGCCCACGCTGCGGTCGCCGCCGGAGGAGCGCGCGCGCTGGCTCGCCGACGCGACGTGGGCGCTGCGGCTCTTCAGCGTGCAGCTCCCGTGCTTCGCGTTCCTCGTGTGGCTCGAGCGCGCCCTCCGGGCGACGACCCGCGATCCGGTGCTCCGCCTGGCCGCCGTGGCCGCGCTGGGGCTCGGCACGAACTACCTCGCGTACGCGCTCATGTTCGCGAGCCACGCGCTCTTCGCCGTGGCGGCCTTCGTGTCGTTCGCGGTCACGGCGCGCGCCCGCGCGAAGCCCCGGCGGGAGCGCACCGCGCGCGACGCGCTCGTCGCCGGCTTCTGCGCCGGGTGGGTCACGCTGCTCGAGTACCACGCGCTGCCCGTGTCGGTGGTGCTCGCGCTCTACGCGGCGATCACCTTCGCGCGCCGCGATCTCCGCCCGCTCGCCGCGCTCGCCTTCGGCGGCCTCGTGCACGTGGCCCTCATGGCCCTCTTCCAGTGGCGCGCGTTCGGCAGCCCGCTCACCCCGGGGCACCGCATGAGCGAGAACGGCGAGTTCGCGCGCCTGCTCAACCAGGGCTACTTCGGCATCCAGACGCCCGACCTGGGGCACGCCGGCAGCCTCCTCTTCAACCGCGGCTACGGGCTCTTCGGCACGAGCCCGTACCTGTGGCTCGGCCTGCTCGTCGTGCCCTTCGGCGTGCTCTCGGGGTTCGGCGGCCCGCGGAGCCGCGGGCGCCGGCGCAGCGCCACGCTCGTGTGGCTCGCCGCGTGCGCCGTGCTCGTGCTCACCGTGAGCGCCGCCATCAACTGGCGCGGCGGCTGGACCGTGGGCCCGCGCTACCTCGGCGCGTGCCCCGCGTTCCTCGGGCTCGGCGACGTGCCCGTGCAGGAGCAGATCGCGCGCGGCGGGCGCGC
>CAZHGG010001013.1:1390-2668 GCA_964531755.1 uncultured Polyangiaceae bacterium | reverse complement strand
GCGACGCGCTGGTCTTCGATCGAGTCGAGCTGGAGGTGGTCGATGTGTGACGTGTGCGGCTGCGGAGACCCTCGCAAGATCACCATCGACGTGCACGCGTCGCTGCTCTCGGAGAACGACCGCGAGGCGGCGCACCTCCGCGAGCACTTCGCGTCGAGGCGCGTGCTCGCCCTGAACCTCATGGGCTCGCCGGGCTCCGGGAAGACCGCGCTCATCGAGGCCGTCGCGAGCTGGCTCTCCGCCAGGCGCGCGCCGCTCCGGCTCGCGGCCGTCAGCGGGGATCTCGCGACCTCCCTCGACGCCGAGCGCCTCGCGCGCGCGGGGGTCCCGTCGGGGTCGATCACCACGGGCTCGGCGTGCCACCTCGACGCGTCGATGGTCCACCACGCGCTGCACGGCCCGCTCGCCGCGGCCGTGGGCGCCTGCGACGTGTTCTTCATCGAGAACGTGGGCAACCTCGTGTGCCCCGCGATTTACGACCTCGGGGAGGCCGCGCGCGTCGTCGCGCTCTCGGTCACCGAGGGCGTCGACAAGCCCCTCAAGTACCCCGTCATGTTCCAGCGCGCCGACCTCGTCGTGCTCACCAAGACCGACCTCCTGCCGCACCTGCCCGGCGTCTCGCGGAGCGAGCTCCGGGCGAACCTCGCGCGCGTCATGCCCGGGGCGCGCGCCCTCGAGGTCTCGGCCACCACCGGCGAGGGCGTGGGCGAGCTCGTGGCGTGGCTCGAGGGGCTGCGCGACGCGCGGTGCGGGCCGCGCGACGCCCCTGGCGGCGGTCCCCAGCCCGGATAAGCTAGCCGGCGGAGGAGCCGACCATGGCGTACGACGAGGGGCTCGCGGAGCGCATCCGCGAGGGGTTGGCCGAGGAGCGGGACGTCACGGAGAAGAAGATGTTCGGCGGCGTCGCCTTCATGCTCCGCGGGAGCATGTTCGTCGGCATCGTGAAGGAGGACCTGATGGTGCGCGTGGGCGCCGAGGCCCACGACGACGCGCTACGCGAGCCGCACGCGCGGACCATGGACTTCACCGGCAAGCCGATGCGCGGGTACGTGTACGTGGCGCCGCAAGGCTACGCGCGAGACGACGCGCTCCGGGGCTGGCTCGCCCGCGGGCTCGCGTTCGTGCGCACGCTGCCGGCCAAGGGCGACACGAAGCGCGCGCCGGCCAAGGCCGCCAAGACCGCGACCGCTGAACGAGGGAAGACCGCCAAGACCGCAACTCCAAAGAAGGCCGCGGCTCCGAAGAAGGCCGCGCGCGCGAAGCCACCCGCGACCTGAC
>CAZHGG010001013.1:0-1290 GCA_964531755.1 uncultured Polyangiaceae bacterium | reverse complement strand
AAGAAGGCCGCGGCTCCGAAGAAGGCCGCGCGCGCGAAGCCACCCGCGACCTGACCCGCGCGCCTCAGTCCCAGCCCTGGATGCAGCCGCGCGCGCACCCGCTTGGCGGCACCTCCCTCAGGCTGCGCTCGATTTCAGTCAACTTTCTTGACTGTTCGTCGAACACCGGGCCTCGGCGGATGGGCGAGCGCTCCCGCGGATCGGCCACGAGGTCGTACACGACGCGGCGGCGCGACTCGCCGATCGCGACCACCTTCGTGCGTTCGCCGATCAGCGCGCGGCGCGAGAACGACAGGTTGTTCGCGGGCAGGTCGATCAGCACATCGCGCGCCTCGGCGGCGCCGCCGCGCACCTCCGGGAGCCACGAGGTGCCGCGGAGCTCCGGGGGACGCGGCACGTCGAACGCGTCGAGCACCGTGGCCCCGAGGTCGATGAGGCTGCGCGGCGTGTCCACGTGGCGAGGCTCCGCCCCGGGCTCGCACACGAAGAGCGGCACGTGGACCAGGCTCTCCCACACCTCGTAGCCGTGGTAGAGCTGCCCGTGATCGCCCACGCCCTCGCCGTGGTCGCTGGTCACGATCACGAGCGTGTGCGCGCCCCACGCGCGGCTCTCCACGTAGTCGAGCAGCTTGCCGACGTACTTGTCGGTGTAGAACACCTCGGCGTCGTAGCGATCGCGCGGCCGCGCGCCGAACCGCGGGACGCCCTCGTCGCGCGGCGCCTCGAGCCACTCGCCGTGGGGATCGAGGAAGTGGTACCACGCGAAGAAGGGCGGCTCGCCGTCCCCGGCGCGATCGCCCACGGCGCCGAGCTGCCGCTCCGCGAGGCCCTCGAGGGCCCTCGAGCTCAGGCTCGTGTCGAGGTTGGGCGAAGGCACCAAGCCGGGCAGGAGCTCGAACGTCGTGAACCCACGCCCGAAGCCCGCGCGCTGGAGGTAGAGGTGCGCGTGGCCCGCGATCGTGCGCACGCCAGCGTCGGTGAGCGCAGCCACGAAGGACCGCAGGCTCGGCGGGTAGCGCGCCGAGAAGTAGCCGTCTCGCGGGAGCTCGGAGGCGTACCGCCCGTAGAGCATCGCGCCGACGCTCGGCGCCGTGTGCGACGCCGTCGCGTACGCCCGCGTGTACGACGTGCAGCGCTTCTCGAGCGCCGTGAGGCGCGGCGCGATGTCGCGCGGGTAGCCGGCCCAGGGCATGTCGGCGCGCAGCGAGTCGATCGACACGAGCAGCACGTTCGCGCGCGGGGGCGGACGGGGCGGGGCGACCGGCGCAGGAGGCGCGACCGGCGCGGGGG
>CAZHGG010001012.1:559-2669 GCA_964531755.1 uncultured Polyangiaceae bacterium | reverse complement strand
GCGAGCCGCCGTGCCCCGCGCCTCGCCCCGGGGCCGTCCGCGAGGGCTCGGCGGTCCTCAACGCGAGCCCCGACGATCTCCCCTACGCGCCACCGGGGCCGCCCGCCGATCGGCCCAAGCTGCGCTTCGACGACGCGAAGGGCGCGCCGCCGGCCTCCGCGAAGGGCGCGTTTCGCCTGTGGCACGACGGCGCGGTCTGGCACCTCGTCGCTGTGGAGAAGGGCAAGGTGGGCGCACGCCTGCAAGCGCGCGTCGCGTACGTCTCCGACGTCACCGAAGAGGCGCCGGCGCCGGGCCTCCGCGTCCTCCGCGAGGGGTACGCGTCGCGAGGGCGATGCCCCGACGATCCCCCCATCATCGACGCGACCCGCGTGCGCGGGGGCTTCGAGCTCACCGCGGACGGGAAGGCGCGCGGCGTCGCCTTCAAGGCGCCCACGCAGGGCTGCTTCACGGTCACGCTGCGGGTCGACGGCAAGCAAGAGCTCCCGCACGTCGCCGTGGGGTCGAGCGGAAAGCAGCCCAAGGCGAGCAAGGGGCAAGACTCGATCGAATTCTGCCCGTGAGCGCCGGCGCTCCTCCGTCACCCGCTCGCGCGCGTGGCCCGAGTCGACCACGCCGGCGGCGACAGGGTCGGGCGGAGTGAGTCTCCGCATGTTCGACGTCAACGGGCCCCGCTCCCGGGCGGGTGGCGCGGCGCGCGAGGGATGACCACGTTCGGCCGGGCCACTCCGGTGGAGCGGGCCTGGAGCGGGCGACGGAATCGTCATCGATGACGAGAGCGATCGTCACCGATGGCGCTTGGGGCGCGGGCAGCCGGGCGGGTGACCCGCGGGCCCGCCCTTGACGAACCCGCCCCGCGACCAGATACTTCGCACGCTAAAGGTTTTACCCCGTACGACCATCCGCAGCGCGAGGCGCGCCCGGCGCCCACCAAGAGGTACCTCCCATGTCCGATCTCAGGTTCGACGGCCGTGTCGCCATCGTGACCGGCGCCGGTAACGGCCTCGGCCGCTCCCACGCCCTCTTGCTCGCCGCGCGCGGCGCGAAGGTCGTGGTCAACGACCTCGGCGGCGGCCACACCGGCGGCGGCAAGTCGAGCGCGGCGGCCGACAAGGTGGTCGAGGAGATCAAGGCCGCCGGCGGCGAGGCCGTGGCGAACTACGACTCGGTCGAGGACGGCGAGAGCATCGTGAAGACCGCCGTCGACGCGTTCGGCAAGGTCGACATCGTCATCAACAACGCGGGCATCCTGCGGGACGTGTCGTTCCAGAAGATGACCCAGGAAGACTGGGACCTCATCTACCGCGTGCACGTGCTCGGCGCGTACCGCGTCACGAAGGCCGCGTGGGACCTCATGCGCGACCAGGGCTTCGGCCGCGTGGTCTTCACCGCCAGCGCCGCCGGCATCTACGGCAACTTCGGCCAGGCGAACTACAGCATGGCGAAGCTCGGCGTCCACGGGTTCGCGCAGACCCTGGCGCTCGAGGGCAAGAAGAAGAACGTGCGCGTGAACACGATCGCGCCGATCGCCGGCTCGCGCATGACGGAGACCGTGCTGCCCGCGAACCTGCTCGAGGCGCTCAAGGTCGAGTACGTCACGGCCCTCGTCGTCAAGCTCTGCCACGAGAGCCAGGAAGAGGGCGGCGGGCTCTACGAGGTCGGCGGCGGCTTCTACTCGAAGCTGCGCTGGGAGCGCACCAAGGGGAAGATCTTCCGCCTCGGCCGGGCCATCACGGCGGAAGACGTCGACGGCGCGTGGGGCGAGGTCACGAGCTTCGCCGAGAGCACGCACCCGGCGAACATCAACGCGTCCATGGAGCCGATCATGGACAACGTGAATGCCGGCCCGAGCAAGGGCGGCAACGCCCTCGTCGATGTCGACGCGGCGCTCGGCTACGAGTTCCCCGAGATGCGGAGCAAGTACGACGAGCGCGACTTGTCGATCTACGCGCTCGGCATCGGCGCTGCCGAGGATCCGAACAACCCGAGCGACCTCAAGCTCGTCTACGAGATGCACGGCGAGGGCATGGTCGCGGCGCCGACCTACGGCGTCATCCCGGCCATCAACTGCGTGCTCACGATGGGCAAGGAAGGCAAGCAGGCGCCGGGC
>CAZHGG010001012.1:0-549 GCA_964531755.1 uncultured Polyangiaceae bacterium | reverse complement strand
CTCAAGTACGGGCTCGATCGCGTACTGCACGGCGAGCAGTACACGGAGATCGTTCGCCCGCTGCCGCTCCACCAGAAGCTCACGCACAAGGCGCGCATCTCGCAGATCTGGGACAAGGGCAGCGAGGGCGGCAAGAAGGGCGGCGCGGTCATCGTCACCGCGATCGACACCTTCGACGAGGACGGCAACCTCCTCGTGAAGAACGAGATCAGCACGTTCGCCAAGGGCGCCGGCGGCTGGGGCGGTGATCGCGGGCCGGACGAGAAGAACCTCAACGCGCCGCCGGATCGCGCGCCCGACAAGTCGGTGGAGCAGAAGATCCACGCGAACCAGGCGCTGCTCTATCGCCTGAGCGGCGACTGGAACCCGCTGCACGCCGATCCGGGCTTCGCGAAGGCGTTCGGCTTCGCGCAGCCGATCCTGCACGGCCTCTGCACGTTCGGCTACGCCGCGCGCCACGTGCTCAACGCGTTCGCGCCTGGCGGTGACTACCGCTTCTTCAAGAGCATCAAGGTGCGCTTCGCCGATCCGGTGCTGCCGGGCGAGACG
>CAZHGG010001011.1:0-2672 GCA_964531755.1 uncultured Polyangiaceae bacterium | reverse complement strand
CAGCTTCACCCAGTGCACGAGGCCGCCGTACATGCAGAAGCGCGCGCCGGCCCGCTGCTTCTCGGCGGCGTACCTGTCCGCGCAGTCGAGGAAGGCTTGGTTCACGGGCTCGCCCAGGCGGTGCATACTTCCGGGCTTGATGTGGAGCGGCGTTGGCTGTTCGATTCCGCGCACATCGATACCAAAGTAGTAGGCCAGCGACCAGAGCCGGAAGATCTGCTTGGCTATCAAGGGCCCCATGTCGAACGTCTTGTTGAAGCGCGTGAGGTCGTCGACGATTTGGCGCTCCGACCGCAGGTGCGGCGACTCCCCCTCGGGGTAATACTCGAGCAAGATGACGTGGACCCCCAGCCCCCGCAGGCGCCGCAGGAAGACCTCCATCGTCGCGCGGTCGTCGTGCACCTCGCCCACGAACATCCCTTGATGGGCTCTGAACGGACCGGTCGCGGGGAACACCATGCGGACCTCTGAGCGGAGCCCACGCCGAGACCCGCCGTACGCGCGCCTGTCAAGGGCGGCCGTCGTCCGTGGTGGCCGTCGGCGCGTCGGGCGGCGGCTCACCCCCGCGCAGGCCCCACAGCGCGAGCCCACACACCGCCACCATGGCGAGGCTGAGCGACACGAGCCCAAAGTCGACGAGGTTCTCCGCCCACGGCTTGCCCGCGAAGCCCGCGCCCGCGATGGGCGTGCTCCGGCTCGTGCCCAGCGCCGCGGCCAGCAGCGTCGCGGCCCAGTTCGCGTACGTCCCGTAGAGCGCCAGCCAAAAGAGCGCCACGCGCGCGCGCGGCGCCAGCGCGAACCGGCGCCAGGCGAGCCCGAGCACGGCGAGGAAGGTGCCGTTCATGACGCCCTCGAGGTGGGAGGCGAGCCCCATCCGCGGGTTGCGGAGCGCGGGCACCGCGAAGCCCACGAGCAGCCCGAGGAGGAAGAGAAAGACGCCGTGCCAGAGCAGACGGCGACCCAGGTTGGACTCTCTCATCGCGCCGCTCCTCTGGCGACCGCGTCACCGCCGCCTGGCCGCGGGGATCGCGCCCACCAGCAGGCTACCGTCGACCCGCGCGGGGGCAAGGTGTTCCCGCTCTTCGGCGTGCCCGCACGCCGCCCCTCTGGCGGCGATAGGCCACGAGCGCGAGCGCGCAACCGGCGACGGCGAGCGACGCACCCCCGCCCTCGGTCGCCACGCCGCAGCCGGAGGTGGACGGCGCAGCGGCGTCGCGCTCGGCGGCCGCGGGCCCAGCGGGGTCGTACGTGAGGAACACGTGGCTCGTGATCGTGCGCGGCTTGTCGTCGATCACCACCTCGGCGCGCACGCGGAGCTCGCGCCCGGCTCGCGCCGCGGCGGAGAGCGTCGCCTCGCTCAACGTGGCCTCGAGCGTGAACGGGTCGCTCGCGATCTCGGCCTCGGTGTCCACGGCCCCGTCGCGCACGAAGCGCACGCGGTGCCCGCGCCCGCCCGTGACCGTGGCGCGCACGCGCACGCTCCGCGCGCGCAGGCGGTCTCCTGGGAGCCCGCCGCCCTCGGTGGTGAGCTCCACCATCGGGTCTTCTGGGCCCTGCAGCTTCACCACCGTGCGCCCACGCTTGACGGCGTCGACGATCGCCGGGGCCGAGAGCTCGGTCGCGTAGACCAGCGTGGTCGGGCTGCCGAGCGGGCTCGCGAACGCCCCGGTCGCCTTGCCCGCGGAGTGATCGTCTCCGCCGCCCATGGCTGCCGCGTGCGAGCCCCGATCGAGCAGCGCCTCCCACGCCGCGAGGGTCACGTCGAGGAAGAGCCGCGCGCCCTCCTTCTGGCCGCCGGTGCCCAGCTCGTAGCCGCCGATCTTGTCCGGCGCGACGTCGTGCTTCCACGCGCAGCCGATGCACACGTCGCCGAGATCGAGCAGCGGGTGGTTGATGGAGAAGACCGCGCCTTGCCCAAGGATCGCGTCGACCGCGCCGCCGATCGTGACGCCTGGCTGGCCGAGGCGGTGATCGACGAAGCGCGTCGCGCCGATCGCGTTCGCGTGGCCGGCGTAGGTCGTGAACTCGACGCCGGGTACGAAGAGCAGCTTCGGGTGGCGCGCCTGCGCGTCCGCGAAGAGATCGAGCTGGGTCACCGTGTTGTGGTCGCTGATCTCCACGAAGTCGAGGCCGCGCGAGCGCGCGAACGTCGCGATCTCGTCGAGCGTGGGCTTCGCGTCGGTGCTCTCGCGTGAGTGCACGTGGAAGTCGCCGGCGTAGTAGCGGGCCCCGGCGGCGAGCGCGGGCGCGGGGGCGTACGGCCTCCGCTCGGGCTGGGGCGCGAGCGTGGGCGCGTCGCGAAAGAGGACCTGGATCTTGTATTTCGCCGGAGACGCCACGAGCTTCGCCTTGCCCACGACCACCCGAAAGCCCCCGCGGTCGAGCGGCCCCGGCACGTAGGCGCGGCTGGCGGCGCGCTCGTTCACGACGACGTGCTCTTCCGTCCCGCCGCCCCACCCGCGGTACCCGCTGGCGTCGTCGAGGCCGAAGTCGAGGATGTTCACCGGGGACAGATCGTCGTGGACGATCTCGAGCTCCTTCGTGCCCGGCGGCACCTCGAACGGCACGAAGAAGTGCTCCGGCCCGCCCGCGGGCACGTCGCCCTCGAGGGTGATCGTGCTGTCCGCGCGGGACAGGGACATCCTGCTGGCCGGCGGCCTGCTCAGCTACAC
>CAZHGG010001010.1:0-2673 GCA_964531755.1 uncultured Polyangiaceae bacterium | reverse complement strand
CGTAGGGGAGGCCGAGCCCGCGGAGGGCCGCCGGCCTGGACGCGGCCCTCGCGCCGGGCGGCGCGTGCGGGAAGAACCCGCCCACGACCACGTCGCGCGCGAGCTCACGCGTCAGCGGGGTGGTGCGCGCGCCGCCCACGAGCTTGCTCCCGTGGCCGAGCAGCGTGACGTTCACGCTCTCGAGGTCACCCGAGAAGAGCTGCTCCTTCGCCTCGCGGCACGCGGCCGTCAGCTCCGCGAACCGCGCGGGCGCGAGGCGCTCGCCGCGCTGCACGAAGCGCTCCTCGAGGGCGTGCGCGAGGGCGAGGTCCATGTTGTCGCCGCCGAGGAGGATGTGCCGGCCGCTCGCCACGCGCGTCAGCGTGGGGGCCGCGCGGTCGGTGTCGGTGATGCGAACGAGCGAAAGGTCGGTCGTGCCCCCGCCGACGTCGCACACGAGCACGAGCGCGCCCTCGCCGAGCTCCGCGAGGGTGGCCTCGGCGTCGTCGCGCGCCAAGAAGTCGTACAGCGCGGCGACGGGCTCCTCGAGCAGCCTCACGGCGAGCCCCGCCTCCTCGGCCGCCATGCGCGTGAGCTCGCGGGCGTCGTCGTCGAACGACGCGGGCACGGTGAGCGCGAGCGTGACCTCCGCGAGGGGCACGCCCGGGTGCCGCTCATTCCATGTAGACTGCACGTGCTCGAGCACCCGGCGGCTCGCCTCCACGGGCGAGAGCTTGCGGGTGTTGGCGCCCTCCTCCTCGAGCCCGAACGGCAAGATCGCGGCGCGCCGGTCCACCGCGGCGTGGCACAGCCAGCTCTTCGCGCTCGTGATCGCGCGCGGGGGCACCTCGGCGGCGCGCCGCTTGGCGAAGCGCCCGACGACGAACGCCGGCTCGCCCGGGAGCTCCCCCGGCAGCGGCGCGTAGAGGCAGGAAGGCAGCAGCGGGAGCGCCTCGCTCGTGTCCCTCGTGACGCGCTGGGGCACCGGGAAGACCCGCGCGAGCGCCTCGCCCGGCGGCGTGAAGGCGAGCACGGTGTTCGTCGTGCCGAGGTCGAGGCCGACCGAGGTCTCGCGCGCGGTCACGACCAGCCCGCGTCGATGGCGCTGGTGGCGTCGTCGCGCACGCCGAGCTCGACCTTCCAGCGCTCGCCGGGCTTGCGGGGAGCGAGCGGCACCGCCTCGACGAGGAGCGTCCCCACCTCGGTGACGCTCGCGGCGAGGCGCACGGGCACCACGTCGCCCGGGGCGCGCCCCTCGCTCGGCAGCTCGATCTCCACGGGCGACAGCTCGGTCAGCCCGGCCGAAGGCGCCACGTCGAGCTCGGCGCCCGCGCGGTCGTCGCGGCGGGTCGACGAGCCGAAGAACCGGAACGACACCTTCTCGCCGACGACGGCGCCGAGCTCGACCGGCAGCTCCACCGGCGGGCTGCCCTCCTCCACGCCGAAGGGCGCCACGCAGAGCGCGGTGAGCGGGGGCTCCACCCCCGGGACCGCCGGGGCCGAGCCCTCGATGCCGACGTAATACGCGCGCGCCGTGCCGCCGCGGATGCGGAGCCCCGCGCCGTGGCGGGTCAGCCCGTAGGCCGCGGCCCCCTTCGCCACGGCGAGATCGAGGTCGGTGCCGCCGAGCTCGCGCGCGGGCTTCGCGCCGCACTCCGCGAGCCACGTGGCGAGGCACCCTCGCACCCGCGCGCGCAGCGGCTCCGCCTTCATCACGCCCCCGTTGAACAACACGACCGTCGGGCACAGGAGGGGGCGGTCGCCGGTCGTCACGGCCGAGGCGCCGACCACGCGCTCTGCCGCGCCCGCCTGCCGCCCCAGGAACGCCGCGAGGTGGCGCGTGACGGCCGCGTCCTGCGCGTACGGGAGCCCGAGCTGGCGGAGGCCCACGCGCGCGCGAACGGCCGGCCGCGCCGAGGCGGGGACGAGCGGGAAGAAGCCCTCCACGAGCGTGCGCTCGAGCTCCGCGCGATCGAGCTCGGTTCGCAGCGCGCCGCCCACCAGGCGCGAGCCTCGGCCGGCGATCACGATGGGTGCAGACTGCATGGAAGGGTCGCCGAGTAGCGCCTCCTTCGCGACCCTCGCCGCGTGGGCGAGCTGCGTCGCCTGCCAGCGATCGATCTCCTTCCCGCCCGCGCTGAGCTTCTGCGCGGCGACGTGGGCGAGCGCGAGGTCCATGTTGTCGCCGCCGAGCAGGATGTGGTCGCCCACGGCTACGCGGACGAGCTCGAGCGCGCCGTCGCGCTCGGTCGCGCAGATCGCGGAGAAATCGGTGGTGCCGCCGCCGACGTCGCACACGAGCACCACGTCCCCGACGGCGATGTCGCTCCGCCACGCGTCTCCCTGGGCGGCGAGCCACGCGTAGAGCGCGGCCTGCGGCTCCTCGAGCAGCGTGACGTTCTCGAGGCCGGCCGCGTACGCCGCCTCGACGGTGAGCTCGCGCGCCGCCGCGTCGAACGAGGCCGGCACTGTGAGGACCACGTCCTGGGCGCCGAGGGCGAGGGCGGGATCTCCCTTGGCCATCGCGTGGCCCCACGCGTCCGAGAGGTGCTCGAGGATGCGGAACGACGCCTCCACCGGGCTCACCTTCTCGACGTCGTCGGGCGCTCCGTGCGGCAGGATCGCCGCGCGCCGGTCGACGCCGGCGTGGCAGAGCCAGCTCTTCGCGCTCGCGACGACCCGCTGCGGCGCCTC
>CAZHGG010001009.1:0-2678 GCA_964531755.1 uncultured Polyangiaceae bacterium | reverse complement strand
GAAGATGCTGAAGACGGTGTTCGAGCAGCGCCCCAACGGCGCCGAGGCGAACCACTTCTACGGGCGCGCCCTGCTCGGCCAGGGCGGGCTGCAGGTCACCGCCGCGATGCCGCGCCTCCGGCGCGCGGCCGAGCTCGACCCGAACCGCGCCGAGTACCACCTCTACGTCGCGTGGGCGGCGAACGACGCGGCCCAGCCCGACATCGGCCTCGCCGAGAAGGAGGTCGACCGCGCCCTCGCCCTCGACAGCACGCTCGCCGACGCCTACTGGCAGCGCGGCGTCGTGAAGTTCAAGCAGGGCGCGGTGAAGGACGCGGAGCGCGATCTCCGGAAGGCCCTCGAGCTCAAGCCGAACCGCATCGAGGCGCACGCCGCCCTCGCCGAGGTCTTCGAGACCAACAACAACGACGCCGGCGCGCTCTCCGCGTGGGCTGTCGCCACCAGCGCCATGCCCAAGCGGGCGTACTGGCGCTACCGCTACGGCAAGCTCCTCAAGGCGAAGGGGCGGGGCGCCGACGCCGCCGTGAACCTCGGCTTCGCGGTCCACGAGGCGCTCGCCGTCCAGCCGCGCCCGGGCTGGCTCTACGCCGCGGCGTTCGCGGCCGCCGAGACCCAGCGGGCCACGGGCAAGAAGGCCGAGGCCATCGAGAACTACAAGCTCTACCTGCAGAACGCGCCCACGGGCGATCCCGACCGGGACGACGCCGCCGCCGCCCTCGAGCAGCTCGGCGCGGCGCCGAGCGACTGATAGGTCAGCTTTATTCGACTGCGAGCGCCTCGGCCATGCGGGCGAAGTCCTCGACCCCGAGGGTCTCGCCCCGCGCCGTGAGCGAGAGCCCGGCGCGCTCGCTCGCACGCCGCACCCGCTCCTCGCCGAGAGGCGCCCACGCGTTGCGGAGGGTCTTGCGCCGCATCGCGAAGGCGAGCTTCACGACGCCGCGGAAGGCGTCGTCCTCGACGGCGCGCGGCGTGGTGTGGGGCGTGAGCGACACCACTGCGCTCGTGACCTGCGGCGGCGGGAAGAACGAGCCGGGCGACACCCGCGCCACGCGCCGCACCGCGAAGCGCGCCTGCGTGAACACCGAGAGCGCGCCGTAGGTCTTGGTGCCGGGCCCGGCGGCGAGGCGGTCCGCGACCTCTTCTTGCACCATGAACACCGCGCGGACGAGCAGCGAGGCGAGGCCCACCGACTGCTCGATGAGCTGCCCGGTGAGCTGGTAGGGGAGGTTGCCGCAGAGCACGCGCGGCGGCGCGAGGGCGCCCAGCAGGGCCTCGAGGTCCGAGTGGGTCGCCGACGCCTCCACGAGCCGCAGGCGCCCGGCCGCGACCGGCTCGGCGAGCTCGGCCTCGAGGAGCGGCACGAGCTCTCGGTCGCGCTCGATCGCGGTCACGCGCGCGGCGCGCCCCAGCAGGGCGGCGGTGAGCGCGCCGGTCCCCGCGCCGATCTCGACGACCTCCGCCCGCCCGCGCTCGGCGTCGGGGACGCACGCCTCGGCGATCTGCTGGAGGACCCCCGCGTTCACGAGGAAGTTCTGGCCGAAGCTCTTCTTCGGTGTCAGGCCGTGACGGCGGAGCAGCGCGCGCGGGTCGGAGGTCATCAGGTCTCTCCCTTTCCGCCGAGCGGCGCGGGCGGCGCCGGCTCTCCCGCCGTATCGAGCGTCGCCCGCACCTTGGCCGGGCGGAGCTTCACGCCGAGCCGGCGGAGCTGCCGCTCGGCGCGCCGCTTCGAGGCCCGCACGCGCGCGCGCACAGCGTCGCCGATGAGGCCTGCGTAGACGCGGTCGACCTGCCGGGCCGTGTCGTTCGACGCGAGGGCCGACTGCACGCTCGCGTCGAACTCCGGCAGGGTGAAGAGCACGGCCACCCGGCGCCGCTTCAGGCCGACGAGCGCGCGCTCGGTGGCGCCGCCCGGCACCGGGGACTGCGCGAGCACGTGGACCACGGTGGGCCGCGGCCGCTCGGCCAAGAGGTTCTCGAGCGCGCGGCCGAGCGCCACGTCGGTCTGCTCGCGCTCGCCGTCGACGCGAGGGGGCAGCTCGATCCCGAACGCGGCGCAGTAGTGCCGGAGGCGCTGCTCGCGCGACGTCTTCGCGTGCGGCGGGCGCGGGACGAAGGGAGCGCGGCCCCGGAGCGAGTCCGCCCGCGCGGCGAGGGCGTCGAGGTCGCCGCGGCGGAGGTCGGCGAGGCCGGCGCCGTCCAGGGGGCGCGCGTGCTCCATCACCCGGGCCGCGACGTCGTGCTCGTCGGCCTCGCTCCGGTCGCTGTCGACCATGCTGGCGGCGCTCGCGAGCGCCGAGGCCACCTTCGCGAGCTGGCTCGGGCCCTCGTCGGCGGTCACCCACGACCGCGTCCGCGAGGCGACCACGGCGAGGCCCACCAGGTCACCGCGGGCCAGGTGCCGCGCGGCGAGCGCGCCCACCGCGTCGGCCGCGTGGTCGAGCGGCGCGGTGCCCGGCTCGCCCGCCCAGAGCTCCACCGAGGCGTCGAGCACGAGCCACACGACGTCGCGCTCCTCGCGCTCCATCTCGCGCACCACGAGCTTGCGCCGGCGAGCGCTGGCTTTCCACGCGATGCGCTTGAACGCGTCGCCGGGCACGTGGTCGCGCAGCTCGCGCAGCTCGTCGCTCTCGCCGCGCCCGTCGCCCGCGAGCCGCCGCGTCGCGAGCGCGCGCGAGCGC
>CAZHGG010001008.1:0-2680 GCA_964531755.1 uncultured Polyangiaceae bacterium | reverse complement strand
CTCGCGGAGGCGCGCGGGGGGCGGCGCGGCGGGCGAGGTGTGGTCGTCGCGGCGGCGCGCCCAGGACGACACGAGGTCGGGCACGAGCTCGGGGCGCTCGCGCAGGGTGTGGAGGAGGGGGAAGGTGACCATCCCCATGCTGATGTCGTCGTTTTCACCGACGGCGGCGCGCTCTTCGACGACGTTGACGACGTCGTCGACGTCTTGAAATACGCTGCCGTACGCGACGTAGGCGGCGCGCGGGAGCGGCGCGTGGTCGTTGAGGGCGAGGGCGAGGTCGAGGACGCCCGCCGCACCCTCGACGCTCTGGGCGTAGCGGTTGTCCAGCCAGCGCTCGAAGGCCTCGGGGGCGGGGTAGAGGTTCTGGCTCTCCCAGAGCTCGTCGGCGCAGAGGGAGAGGAAGAAGCGCGAGAGGTGCTCCACCACGCGCGGGTCGACCTGGAGCGCCTGACGGACGACGAGGGAGACCAACGACGCGGTGAAGGGGACGGTGCTCCGCTCGCCGAAGCGGGCGGGGAAGGTCGGGCGTCCTGAGCGGCGCGGGGTTCGGTCGACGGTGTCGTCCGCGACGGCGATGGCCTCCATGGCCAGCAGGAGGACGGGCATGGTGCGCCGGTGCACCTCGCGCACGCCGCCGCTCGCCTCCGCCGTCAGGAGAAACATCAGCGGCAGGAGCATGAACGATGGCTGCGGGTTCTCCCGCACGACGTAGTCGAGGTAGGGCCGGAGCCCGCGCGGCACCGCGAGCGCGTCGACGGCGGCGCGCGCGTCCTCCAGGAGCGGCCCGTAGGTGTGGCGGGTCCGCTCGAACACGCCGCGGAACATCCGCGGGTACTCCAGGGGGGCGAGGTCGCTGGTCACGCGCTCTCCCTCCAGTGGTGTTCGAGCGCGGCGATCGCCGCCTCGGGGCTCGGCACGACGGTGAAGAGCTCGGCCTGCTGGGCGTGGGCGAAGCGCTGGCGCGTGAGGGCGGCGAAGAGCTCGAGGAGCGGGGCGAAGAAGCCCTCGATGTCCACGAGCACGATCGGCTTCCGGTGCTCGCCGAGCTGCCGGAGGTTGATCGTCTCGAGGATCTCGTCGAGGGTGCCGTAGCCGCCGGGCAGCGCGACGAAGCCGTGGGACAGGTCGGCCATGCGGCGCTTGCGGGGGTGCATCCCGTCGGTCCAGTGGAGCTCGGTGAGGTTGGGGTGCTCCACCTCGTAGGGCCGGAGCTGCTGCGGGATCACCCCGAGCACCGGCGCCCCGCACGCGAGCGCGCTGTCGGCGACGGTGCCCATCAGCCCGACGCGGGCGGCGCCGTACACCAGCCCGTGTCCGCGGGCGCCGATGAGGGAGCCGAGCGAGCGCGCGGCGGCGGTGAAGGCCGGCGAGGCGCCGTCGGCGGCCCCGCAGTAGACGCAGAGGTACTTCATGGCAGCGTCGTGTCTCCTGTCGGTGGGGATTCAGAAGCGCACGCGAACCGAGGCGTGCGCGTCGGTGCGCGCCGTTGCCGCGCGGACCGAGATCGTTGGCCCTCCAAACACCCGACGTTCCCGTCGCTCTGGCGCGCTCGGGTCAGGCCTCGAACCCCCGGTGAGAATCAGAGGCGCGGCGAACGAGAGGGGACGGACACGCATCGGGGGGAGTAGGGTTCCTTCTCGCGGCAACACCACTGCGTCCGCGCGCCGACGTGCTCCGGCCGCGCGTCCGAGGGGCGCTGGACGCACCCAGGAATGCCCCCACCCCGTGGGCATTATGATCGGGCGTGAGAAATTTCGGGGAGCCTCGGTCGGTTACATCGAGACGTAGCCGACGGTGAGCGCGGCGTGCCACCCGACGGCGCCGGAGCTCGGCTCGACGCCGAGGGCGCCCTCGAGCCCGAGGCGAAACGCGCGGAGGCGCCCCGTGGCCTCGTTGCGCCGCCCGAAGTTGAAGCCCACGATCGCCGGGAACGACAGCGCGCTCCAGCGGCTCCGCGTCGGGACGAAGGACGGGTCGCGCGGCGCGACGGCGACGGCGTCTCCAGAGAAGAGGTTCGACATCCCGTCCCAGCCGATCCCGGTGCCGAAGGAGAAGTGGTCGTCGTAGGTGTACTCCACCACGCCGTAGAGCGACGCCTGGTTGAGGACGAAGATCGTCGCGACGGAGCCCCGCGCGTAGACGGCGAGCGAGCGGTTGATCTGCACGCCGAGGTCGAGCGTGAGGCCCGGGGCGAAGACCCCCGTGCTCACGTGCTGCGCGCGGGCGTCGACGAGGCCCACCGTGAGGTTGCCCGCGATGCCGAAGCGGAAGCGCGGCCCCTCGACCGGCGCGACGGCCGCGGGTGGGGGAGGGGCAGGCGCGCCCCAGGTGGGGGGCTGCGCCCAGGGAGACGCGACGTAGTCCTGCGCCCCCGCGACGGAAGGGAGGGCGAGGAGCGCGAGGGCGAGGAGGGCGCGGCGGGGCTTGTCCATGCCCGCGGTGGAGTGCAGCGCACGTGCCGCGCGGAGGGGCCGAAAACACGAGGAGGCGCCGGTGTCGAGCGCTCACACCGTGCCGCGCGAGCACACCCTATCCGTTGCGGCGCGGGCTGAGCCACACGGCGCCGGGGCAGACGTCGAGGCCGCCCGGCAGGGCCACGGTGGGGCCCCGAGGGCTTCGAATCTGCCGCGCCCGCGCGTCGACCACCACCTCGACGGGCGGCGCCCCCGGGCGCTCGATG
>CAZHGG010001007.1:0-2680 GCA_964531755.1 uncultured Polyangiaceae bacterium | reverse complement strand
CAGGCCGCCCTCGAGCCGGCTGATGCGCCCGTCGAGGAGCACGAGCGGCACCGCGGCCGTCGCGGCGAGCAGGGCGGGCAGCTCGCGGCGGCGCACGGAGGGATCGACCTTCGGCGGCGACACGAGCGCCGTCACGCCGAGGATGAGGCCGAGGTTCGCGATGTTCGAGCCGATCGAGTTGCCGAGCGCGATGGCGCCCTGGTGGGAGAGCGCGGAGCCCACGCCGACGGCGAGCTCGGGGGCGGACGTGCCGTAGGCCACGACGGTGAGGCCGATGACGAGCGGCCGCACGCCGAGCGACGCGGCCAGGCCGGAGGCGCCGCGCACGAGCCACTCCGCGCCGATGTAGAGGCAGGAGCCCCCGATCACGAGGAGCAGCGCGTGGTTCATTCCAGGCTCATCGCGCGGGCGCGGCGCGATAGAGGCCGAGATACGCGAGCAGCGCGCCGAGATCGGCGTCGGAGAGCACCTCGAGCGAGAACGGCGGCATGGTGCCGCTGTAGCCGAGGAACACGCCGTGCCGCACCTTCTCGACGAACACGAGGCGCTGCTCGTCGGGCGTGAGGTAGTCGTGCTCGGCGAGCGTCTGCCACGGCAAGACCGGCGCGCGCGCGGTGAGGCGGCCGAAGCCGGCGTCGCGCACGCCGTGGCAGCTCGCGCAGGCGGCCGCGTACACCAAGGCGCCACGCGAGGGATCGCCCGCGGGCACGTCGACCACCTGCTGGACCACCGTGAAGGGCGCGGGCGCGGCCGACCCCGGGAGAGAGTCGAGGTAGGCGTAGAGCACCTTCGCCTCCTCGTCGTCGCGGGTCCACGGATCGCGCGCGCCCATGAAGCGCGTGCGGCACGCGTTCACCGAGCGGAGCAGGTCGTCCTCCTGGCCGGCCCAATAGGTGGGGCGCTTCGTGACGCCGCCGAGGGGCGCGCCGGGGAGCGCGCGGCCGTCCGCGGTGTCGGGCTCGGCGAGGTGGCAGGTGGAGCACGCGAAGGCGTTCTGCGTCGACTCGGTCACGCGGGGATCGCGGAACACGGCGCTCCCGTGATCGAGGGGCGTGTCGAGGGTGGAGGGCGCGGCGCCGCCGCCGCACGCGAGCGCCACGACCGCGGCGACCGCGGCGACCCACGCGCGCGACGCGCGGCTCACTTGGGCCCTCGCACGATCAAGCGATCGGGGTAGACCCCCACCGCGAGCGAGCGCCGCGTCGCGAGGGTGGCGCGGTCGAGGGAGAGCACGACGCTCGGGCTCTTGCGGTCACCCTCGCACACGAGCCACACCGCGCCGTCCGCGGCGAGCACGGCCTCGTGCGGGCTCGCGCACTCACGCGCGTCGAGCGCGCGCTGGCGCTTCACCGCGCCTGTGCGGGCGTCGAGCACGCGCACGCCGTCGGGCGCCTGCGTGGGAACGAAGAGCTCGGCCTCGTCCTCGCTCCAGACGGGGAAATACGGCGCGCCCTGCGTGGGGAACACCCGCCCCGTCGGCGCCCGCGTGCTCGCGTCGACGACCCGCACGTCTTTGGACTCGAGGTTGGCGACGAGCAGCTCCTTGCCCGAGGGCGAGAGCGCGACCGAGTAGGGGCCGTACACCGGCGCGCTCGGGGCGGACTGCGCGCCGGGCCCGAGCGGTACGCGCAGAGGCGCCGTCGACGGCGCGCGGAGGTCGAGCACCGCGATCGCGTCGTCGCCGTAGCAGGCGACGAAGGCCTCGTCGCCGGCGGGGCGCGACAAGGCGAGTCCGTGCGGCGCCGCGCACACGGGGATCCTCACGGGCTCGGGCGAGCCGGTGAGCGTGAGCGTGTCGGGGTCGAGCACGGCGAGCGTCGCGCGCCGCGACTCGGGCGCGACGTCCTTCGCCGTGGCCTTCGCGAGGTCGAAGTGGGTAATCACCAGGCGGCGCCCATCGTCGCTCAGCACGATGTCGCCGGGGTTCGGGTCGACGCGCGCCTCGCCGACGACGCGCAGGTCGGAGAGCCGCAGTTTCTGAACGACGCCGAGGCGGACGCTGCCGCCGTGCGACGCGTGCGGGCCCGACGACGAGGTAGTGGACGGGTACGACAAGGCCACGTACGCGAAGCCGCGCGCGCGATCGAGCGCGACGTGGTGCGGGCCGTCGAGGTCCACGGGATCGCGCCCGACGGGGACGGTCGCGAGCACCTCGCCCCGCCCCACGTCGATCGCGGTGATCGTGTCGGATCCGGCGTTGCTCACGAGCCCGAGCTCACCCGAGACCGTAGGGAGCGGCGCTCGGCGCTCGGGGAAGACGGGCGGACCGGAGTACGGCTCGTACACGACCGCGGGCGCGTCGCGCGTGCACGCCGTAGCCTGCCCGGCGAGCGCGGCGAGCGCGACGAGCGCCGCGTGCGCGGCGAGCCCGCGCGCGCTCACGGGGTGACCGTGAACGTGATCGAGCCGCCGTCGAACGGCCCCCCGCCGGTGACGACCGTGTTGTTGTCGAACGTGGCTGCCTGGAGCTTGGCGGTGATCGCGCCCTTCTCGGCGCTGAGCTTCTGCCACGCCGTGGGAGTCGGCGTGTACGTCGTGAGGGTCGTGAACACGCGGAGCGCCTTCGGGTTGGCGGAGGAGGAGAAGGTGAGCAGGTACGCCTTGCCGTTGAGGGCCGCGCCGTGCGCGTGCGCGGGGCCGCCGCCGAGCAGCCCGCGCGCTCGCCACGCGCCGGAGCGCG
>CAZHGG010001006.1:0-2690 GCA_964531755.1 uncultured Polyangiaceae bacterium | reverse complement strand
AGGCGAAGAAGGCGCCCGCGGAGGGCTGACGAGCGCCCGTGGGACGGGCCCGTGCCGTGGCGACACGGCGCGCCCGAAGCTCGCCGCACGAGCCCCACGCCAACGACGAGTATCCGCGGCTTGCTGGTGCGTTCGATGGCGGCACGGTAGGGTGGTCGGTCGAGCAGGCGCCTGCGGCGAGCGCGCGGGCGAGCGGGCAGGCGCACGCGGTTCAGTCGAGGGTGCGCGCGAGGCGGAGGCCTTGGGCGTCGACGTAGTTCCACGTGGCGCCCGGGCGCCAGGACACCGTGCAGGTGGTCGCGGGCGAGGACGCGCCGCAGCCCCGCTTTGTCCGCTCGTTCGAGGTGCCCAGGGAGCTTCCCGGGTTCACATACGGTCCTTTGCGGAAACCGAGGCCGTCGTACGCGTCGCTCGTCCACTCGGCGACATTTCCGAGCATGTCGAAGAGGCCCCACGCGTTGGGCAGCTTGGTCATCACCGGATGGGTCTCCAAGATCTCCACGGCCGAACCGTCCACCTTGTGCGTTGTAGTGAAGCAGTGCCACGCGAACGGGTCGAGGTTCGGCTCCGAGGCGCACCACGTGTTCTTGGTCGCGATCATCGGCCCACCGTAGTATGGCGTCCGCGAGCCAGCGCGGGCTGCGTACTCCCACTCAATTTCGGTGGGCAAGCGGTATCCTCGGCACGCGTAGACATCGGCGGGCAGCGCGCGCGCCCCCGTACACTTCATGTCCACCCCGGGCTCGCCGGTGCAGCCGTCGAGTGCATAACACTCTGGCAACGGCGGCTCATGAGCCCCCGAGAGGCGATTGGCGTACACGAGCGCGTCGAACCACGTGAAGTTCGTCGCGGGACAGTCGGGGGCCAGGCAGCTCCCGTAGGCGCTGAGGCCGCCGGCGTCGTAGATGGGCGGCGTGGCGCGGTTTGGGAACCCCTGGCGCAGCCACTCTTCTTGCGTGACCTCGTGCTGGCCCATCTCAAAGGTGTGCGTCAACGTCATCTGAACCTCGGGCTCCGAGTAGGCGCCGCGACGCCCCTGGCACTCGGGCGAGCCCGCAACAAAGCACCCCGCGGGGATCCTGCAGAAGCCGTTCACGCAGTGCGCCTCCACCAGCGGGTGCCTGCAATCGGCGCTGACGGGAAACGTGCTTACGCACCCGAGCCCACTATCTGCCGAGGTCTCGGAGGTGTCCGAGCCGGCGTCCGTGGGCTCGGGTGGGGAGTCGCCTCCCTGGACGCCCACGGGAACGGACGAGCACGCGCTGTGCGACACGGCGAGCCCGAAGATCGCCGACACGAGCCCCGCGCCCACGACGAGTATCCGCGGCTTGGTGGGTGCGTTCGATGGCGGCACGGTAGTCGGTTTAGCAGGCGCCTCCGTCGAGCGCACGGGGGACAGGGCCACGGGGCTCAGTCGAGGGTGCGCGCGAGACGGAGCCCTTGGGAATCGGGCACGTCCCAAGCTGCGCCGAGGCGGACCGAGACCGTCGTGTGAGAGGCCGTCGAGATGAACGTCCCCCCACGCTTGGACCGCGTCCTCGATGTGCCAAGGTCGCGCCCTGGATTGACGTAGGGCCCAGCTCGCAGTCCGAGCCCATCGTAGGGATCGCTTGTCCACTCACTGAAGTTGCCGAGCATGTCGTAGAGACCCCACCCGTTCGGAGCCTTTTGCATCACCGGATGCGAGCGCATCACCGGTGGCGTCGCGGCGGGATCAAGCGAGGACGCGCAGTACCATGCAATAAGCGAGAGTGCGGGTTCCTCCCGACACGTGAACCCGCTCTGCGAACCAAGCATCGCTCCCGAATAGTAGGGTGTCCGGGTTCCCGCTCGAGCGGCGTATTCCCACTCGGCTTCCGTCGGGAGTCTGAATCCGCGACATGTGTAAGTGTCTTCGGGCGTTCCCACCACCGCTGCACACTTGGTCGGGCCGCCCGTGCCTTCGCAACCTCGAAGGGAGTAGCACTCTGGTAGCGGAGGCTCGTGCGCGCGTGATGCAGCGTTCGCGTAGAGCAGAGCGTCGAACCACGTGAAGCCCTGCACTGGACATGTTGGGTCGAGACAAGCCTCAGGGAAGCCCTGCGCAGGCTTCACCGGCGTGCGATTCTCGAACCCAAGTCGAACCCACTCCTCCTGCGTCACCTCGTGTTGTCCGATTTCGAACGAGTGAGTGAGAGTCACCTGGGCCTCGGGCTCCGAGTACGCTCCTCGGCCCGGCTGGCACTCCGGGGACCCGGAGACGAAGCACCCGCGCGGGATGCGGCAGTATCCATCCTTGCAGCTCGCTTCGACCGTGGGGTGCTTGCAGTCAGGCCCCACTTGAAAGCTGCTCGTGCATTGAGAAGACGCGTCGACAGAAGGCGCTGCCGGCGCAGAGTCGCTCGGCGCGCCGTCTACGTCTGCCCCCTCCGGAGCATTGGTCGTCGCAGGTCGATCCCGACACGCAGAGATGACGGCGATTTGGGTCAGGGTGAGTGACGCGCGGAAAAGGATCGGCGCTAGGCAACGTCGGGTCTCGCGTCCGTGTGGATGGGGCATCGCGTGTGGGTCGCCGAGTGCTAGTGGTTCGCGCCGTATCCGTTTATCGCGTCCTCGAATGCAGCCCTGCGAGGGTCGTTCAGCGGATACTTTTCCCTGCTCGCTTCAATCAACTGCGCTGAGGTCGGCTCCTTGGAGTCGCAGGTTCCTCC
>CAZHGG010001005.1:0-2691 GCA_964531755.1 uncultured Polyangiaceae bacterium | reverse complement strand
CGGCCGCGCCCGCGTCGGCCGCGCCCGCCGCGAGCTCGGATCCCGCCGCGTCGGCCGCGCCTGCCCCCGCGAAGCCTCCTGGCGGGGAGCAGGTGCCGATGCCGGTCCCTGCGCCGCGCACGCGCTGGATCGCCACCCTCGGCGTCCTCTCGGTGCCGCGCCTCGTCTCGTTCGAGGCGCACGCGCTGCTGGGCCAGCGCCTCGGGCTCGGGCTCGTCTTCGAGTACCTGCCCCCCGGGATCGCGAAGTTCGGCGAGGACACCACGCTGTCGCTCCTTCAGGTCGGCGTCCAGGGGCGGTACTTCCCGTTCGCCGACTCGGACGGCTGGTTCGCGCGCAGCCTCTACGGCGCGCTCGCCGTCGGCTACCAGTACTCCCGCGCAGACTCGTCGAAGTTCGGGAGCGAGGTCGACTACCTCACCGAGAGTATGTACTTTGCACCTAAAGTCGGGCTGCTGGTCACGCTGAAGAGCGGCCTCACGCTCGGCGGCGATCTGGGCGCGACGCTCCCGCTCGGCGCCACCACGTCGTTCACCTCCGACGGCACCGAAGACTCGAACGCGCGCAAGGCGGCGAAGACCTTCGGTATGTTCGTCATCCCGTCGCTCACGCTCTTCCGCGTCGGCTACAGCTTCTAGCCGCTCCTCCACGCCGAAGGGCGCGCGACCCGCGCCGACCTCTCTCTTGATGGACTTGCGCGCGCCAAGTCCGTATCGATGAGCCATGAGGCTCGCCGAGGTCGACATGCGGACGGTGTCCGCCAGCAAGTTGATCCCCTTCCTCGCCCCTGGACACCCCGACGCGGCGGAGGCGTGCCGCACGCTGACCAGCGCGCTCACCAACGCGCGCGGGTCGACCAAGCTCTTCCCCATGGTCGCGAAGGTGCTCGAGCCCCTCCTCACCCTCGCGAAGACCGAGGCCTCCGCGCTGGCGCCGCTCGCCACCGCGGGGCGCATGGCGTGGGCCATCTCGGCCTATCCGGAGGCGCGGGCGTGCTTGGAGGCGGCGTGCGCCGTCGAGGCGGCGGCGCCCCTCGGGGACTGGACGGCGGCGATCCCGTGGGACCGCACGCGCGAGCCCATGACGGCCGCGCGCGAGCGCGCGATGCTGCACGGCTACCTCGGCGAGTGCTTACTCGCCGACGGGGAGGACGCGCCAGGGGAGGCCCTCCTCGCGAGGGCGATCACGAGCGCGGACCTGCCCGGATACCTCAAGGTCGGCGTGACGATGTACGACTACGGGACGCCCGCCGACTTCCGCCTCTACGCGCTCGCGCGCGCCGCGCGGGCCCTGCGACTCCGGCACCATGGGATGGACGCGTGCAGCGGCCGCAAGCCCCCCAAGCGAAAGGCCGCCACCGCGCCAGACCCGCTGCTCCTCGCGCGAGCGTGCGACTACGCGGAGAGGGCGCTGACCGTCATCGGGCCGCGCCTCGCAGAGCAGTACGCGGGGCTCGTCCCCGACACGACGTACCAGCACCCGGGCCTCACGCTCGCCCACAAGGACGCCCTCTGGCAGTGGCGCGTGCTCTTCGAGGCCGCGCTCCTCGACGAGCTGCGCGGCGACCTGGCGCGCGCGCGCGTCCGCCTCGGGAAGGCGAAGCTCCTCGCCGCACTGAACGAGCCGACTCACCACTACGAGCCCGCCTTGCGCGAGGCGGTCGCGCGGCTCGGGGCCGTGAATACGCCGCTCGATCACGCCGAGTAGGGAGGCCGCCGGCCGTGCGCGCGACGGAGCGGGACCACGTTCCCAAGGGCCGCGGGCTGCTCGCCGCCCACGCTGGGCGACGTGGCCCCGGAGCAGCGCCAGCGCCGGCGCGTTGGTGCCGCTCACGCAGGGCCAGTGGCTCGCCCGAGGGCGTGACCGGGTCCCCAGGATCGCGACGAAGGCGGTCGGGATGCGGCGGGGCCGACGGGCTGCGAGCCCGTGCCCCGCGCGGTGCCCCAACCGCGTCTCAAACCTGATTCGTTTCGCCAATTTCCAGGGCTGGCTTACCCTGGATTCCATGCGCCTCGCCCGCCGCCGGATGGTCTCGCTCGCTCCCGCGCTCGCCGCGCTCGCCGCGCTCGCGAGCGTCTCGCTCGCCGGCGCCCTCGCGAGCGGGTGCTCCTCGACGCCCGCGCCGCCTCCGGCGGAGGTCGCTGGCGGCGCGAAGGGAGTGTTCTCGCCCGAGGCCGACCTCGCCGCCGAGGGCGCGTTCTGGGACCTCCCGTATCCGTCCGACCTGCGCCTCACCGCGGCCGGCGCGCCGGACCTGAAGAGCTTCCCGAACCCGGCCCTCGCCATCATCGACGAGTTCAAGAAGCTCGCCGAGGGGCGGAAGGGGTTCCCCGTGGTGCCCGTCGCCTACTTCCGCTTCGACGCGCCGCTCGGCGAGCGCAAGGAGACCGACGCGTTCGCCGCGACGAAAGACTCCCCGGTCCTCCTCGTGGACGTCGACGACAAGAGCCCCGACCGCGGCAAGCTCTACCCCGTGGTCGCCGGCGCGCCCGCGCCCGACGGGTATGTCCCCGAGCACCTCCTGACGCTCGCGGCGCGCCCGGGCGTCGTGCTCGCGCCGTCCACGAAGTACGCGTTCGTCGGGCGGCGCTCGTTCACCGACGCGGCCGGCCGCGGGCTCACCCCGGCGCAGGCCTTCGAGCCGGTGCTGCGCGGCCAGGCGCCGGCGGGTGCGCGCGGCGAGGCGCTGCG
>CAZHGG010001004.1:0-2691 GCA_964531755.1 uncultured Polyangiaceae bacterium | reverse complement strand
GCGGCCGACGCAACCGACGCGGCCGACGCGGCCGACGCCGCCGACGCGGCCGCCGACGCGAGCGACGCGGGCGACGCCGCGGTCCGCACCAGCACCGGCGGCAGCGGCGGCGTCACGTGCTCCAGCACGGGGACGCTCGCCTCCGGCCGCACGTATTGCGAGGGAGCGCTCGGTGGCTCCCAGTTCAGGCTCGAGCTGCCGCCCGCGCCCGCGGGCCCGCTGCGCCTCGTCGCCTTCATCCACGGCGACGGCGCCGCGAGCTACCTCGACAACTCCACCATGGAGGCCCTCATCCCCTGGGCCGACGCGCATGGCGCCGCCGTCCTGACCGTGAAGTCGCCCAACGCGTGCGCGTGGTGGCAGCACCCCACCCAGACCGACTGCACTCCAACGGCCCCGTTCATGCCCGACCTCGACGGCCTCAACGCCGACTCCCTCCGCGCCGTGCTCGATGGCGTCCGCGCTGGGTACGACGTCACCCTCGGGCCCGCCTTTTACTACGGCGCCTCCGGCGGCTCGGTGTTCCTCACGCGCTCGTTCCTGCGGCGCTTCGGCGACCGTTACCCTGGCTACTACGCCCTCAACTGCGGTGGCGAGATGTCGCCCAAGCCCTTCGAGTGGGACGTCACCAACCCGGCGAAGCGGGGCCCCACCCGGCTCTACTTCACCTACGGCGATCTCGACTTCCTCCGGCCCGACATCGAGGTCGCGATTCCCTACTTCGGTGGGCTCGGGTTCCCCACCGACGCGGTCATGCTCGCGGCGACCGAGCACTGCGCGTTCGACACCGACGCCCGCGCGCAGGCCGTGTTCTCGGCCGCGCTCGGCGAGTGAGCCCGCCCGACCCGCGGCGCTGACTCGCTGCCCGCGAGGCCTATTCCACGCCTACTTCACATACACGCCCGCTTTGTACTGGCCGCTGCCGCTGTCGACCCGGAGCTGAAACTTGTACATTCCAGGAGTGGCGGCGCAGTGCCCCACCATCACCTGCTCCGACTCGCTCTTGCTCTCGGTGACGCGCTTGTTCCGTGGATCCCACAGATACACGTAGAGCCGCTTCACCTTCCCGGGCTCGCCAGCCGCGATGATCCAGAAGCACTTCCCCGCCTCGAGCGCGGTGTAGTACTCGCTCGTCTCCGCCGAGCCTGAGAAGAGCTCGCCGGCGCGCTTGGCGCCGGGCGCCGCGGCCGCGGCCTGCTTCTCGATGAGCTCCTCGAGGTTCGCAGAGGGGGGCGTCGCCGCGGCGGGGGCAGGCGCAGGCGCCTCCTTGGCGCCGGCCTTGTACACGACCACCGCGAAGTGCCCCGCCCCGTCCGACACCTTCCCCTGAAGGCGGTAGATCCCCGACTCCTTCGCGCAGTGCGTGAAGACCCCGTGCTGCGGGCGGCCGCGCGCGCTGTCGAGCCGGCGGTCCTTCGGGCTGAAGATGTACATCGAGAAGCGCTCGACGCCGGCGTCGCCCGCGTACCCGAACCAGTAACAGGTCCCCGCGTCGAGCTGGAGTCGCCAGTCGGTGAAGCCGTCTTCGCGGTGCGCCACGCCGAAGAGCGCCTCGCCCACCCGCGAGCTGCCTTCGCCCGCCGCGCGGGCCTCGATCTCCGCGCGCGCGCCGAGATCCGGCGGGGGCTGGGGCGACACGACGATGGCCTCGTGTCGGCCCCCGCACCCGAGGGCCGCGCCCCCGAGGGACAGCGCGCCGAAGGACAAGGCGACTACGGCCGCGCCCGCGGCGTGAGGCACGCGGGCGAGAGGTGAGCTCGGAGAGGGGAGGTGCGGGGCGCTGCGCATGCCACCGGGTTAGGCCAACCGCGGAGTTCGCGCAACCGCCGCCGGCCCCGCGCGCGCCGGCTTCCCCTCGGGCGCCCGGGCGGCGAAGATGACCGCCTTGCTGCTCCGTGCCCGCGCGGTCCACCTCGCGCTGCTCCGCGTGTCCGTCGTGCTGGTGACGCTCGTCTCCCCCGAGCCCGAGCTCGCGCGCGGCGTGGCCCGCGCGCCCTCCGCGCTCCGGTTCTTCCCTGAGGGGCTCCGCCTCGCGGCCACCTGGCTGCCGGTCTCGCCCGCCGCCGTCGAGGTCTCGCGCGCCGCGTACTACTCGGCCGGGGCGCTCGCGCTCGTGGGCCTCTTCACGCGCCCGGCGCTCTTCGTGTTCGGCCTCGCCGCGCTCCACCTCTTCGCGCTCTGCCAGCTCACGGGCGAGGTCGTGCACGACATGCACCTCGTGTGGCTCCTCGTCCTGCTCGCCGCCAGCCCCGCGGGCGACGCGCTGTCGGTCGACGCGCGCCTCGCCCGCCGCCGCCGGTCGCGGAGGCGCGATCCGGCGTACGAGCTCACGCTCGGCTTCGCGCGCGCGCTGCTCGGCGTCGTCTATTTCTTCCCCGGCTTCTGGAAGCTCGCGACCTCGGGCCTCGCCTGGATCACGAGCGACAACGTCCGAAACCAGATGCACTGGAAGTGGGCCCAGTGGGGCGGGGCGCTCCCCCCGGTGCGGGTCGATCTCGTGCCCGGGCTCGTCGAGGTGGGCGCGGCCTGCGTCGTGGCGTTCGAGCTCGGCTTCTTCTTCCTCGCGCTCGCGCCGCGGGCTCGCCGCCCGCTCGCCCTGGGCGGCCTCGTCTTCCACCAGCTCACCGAGGTGTTCTTCCACATTCGGTTCGTGAGCTTGTATGCATGTTACACGTGCCTCGTGGCCGACGG
>CAZHGG010001003.1:0-2692 GCA_964531755.1 uncultured Polyangiaceae bacterium | reverse complement strand
CCACCGGCGCCTCGGCGGGCGCGAAGGCAGGAGGAGGCGCGGCTGGCGCCGGAGGCGGCGGCGCGGCCGCGGGAGGTGGCGGCGGCGCCGGAGGGCACGCGGGGCAGGTGGGGCACGGCGCCTTGGGCTCCTCCTTCTTCGCCGGCGCGTCGGCCCAGGCGTAGATGAGGCTCAGCGTCGTCGTCGTGTCGAGCTTCTCGCGCCCCGCGATCGGGAGCCGGTCGTAGCGCGCCGTGAAGCCCACGCCGAGCGCGAAGCCGTAGTCTAGCTTCGCGGCGAGGTTCGCGTCGAAGTTCACGCGGGTGTCGTTCGACCCGAGGTCGGTCTTCACGAACGACTGCAGGAGCTCGACGCCGGTGGAGAACGTGACCGAGGTGTTGAACGCGCGCCGGTACCCGAGGTACGCGCGCGCGGAGTGATCCGTGCGCGTCGCGTCGAGGAGGGGCGCGCCGACGATGGGCGTCCCGTCCGCGTTGGCGGGGATCCGTCCCTCGGTGGAGCGCGCGTCGACCTGGAAGTCGTAGCCGAGCTCGACCCACAGCGCCTGCGCGCCGTCCTTGTACGGGATGTACTTCACGCCCGGGTCGAGGTTCAGGCGGAAGTCGAGCCCCTGGAACTTGTCGTGGCGCCCCGTCGCGATGAGAAAGCCTGTGAGCGAGTCGAGGAAGTACCGGTCGTAGCGGAGCTTGCCCTGGAGGTTCTGCGCGGTCGCGCGCGACGGCGCGCCCTTGATCGAGCTCTCGCCGTAGTTGCCGAGCGCGCCCAGCAAGAAGCCGTTGTCGCCGCGGCGGAGGTCGAGCTGACCGTTCAGCGTGAGGGCCACGGTCTTCGAGTTTCCGGTCGTGATGAGCCCTCCGGCCGCGAGGCTGGCGCGGGTCTCGTCCGACGTGGGCGCGGCGATGGTCGGCGCGTCCTTCGCGCCCTTCGGCGCCGCGACGAGGGCCTTCGCGTCGGGCGGCGGCGCCTCGGCGCCCATGGGCGCGGGCGCCTGGGCGAGCGCGGGCGCGGCGGCGAGCGTGCGGCCGAGCGCGCGCAGGCGGGCGGCGGCGGGGGCGAGCGACGTGGGCGGGGCGAGCGGGGCGAGCAAGGAAGAGGCGTTGCGCGGCATGGGCGATCTCCGGTGGGGGAGCCCGCCCCTCCGCAAGACCCGGGCCGCCGCGGTTTTCGCCGCTGCGCGCGCCCCCGACGCCGGGCGCCTGTGGCATGTAGGCATCAGGCTGAGGCCCGCACACATCCGGCGACGCGCGCCTCCATGCGCGCGCCGGATCGCGCGGCATGGCGTGTTGGAAGGTGGAACGCGCGATCGTTCTCCCGTATGCTTTCTTCTCGCCTAGGGCTGCGTCTCTCGCTGGCGCGCTGGTGCGAATGAGGTGGAACGATGCGCCGTTTACTTCCCGTTGGTTCCGCGAGCCTCCTCTTGACCCTCCTCGCGTGGGGCTGCGCAGGCAGTGAGCCCCCGCCGGTCGAGGGTGATGGCGACGCCGCGACCAAGACCGACACGGGCACGGTGCCCACGGGCACGGCGACGGGCACGACGCCCCCTCCGACCGACGGCGGCCCGCCCCCCACGGACGGCGGCGGCGACAGCGGCCCCGCGCAGCCTTGTGTGAAGAACGACGACTGCAAGTCGCCCAGCTTGTGCACAGGCAACAACGGGCTCGCGTGCCTGGGCGGGTTCTGCGTGCCCACGAACAAGCCGATGAACTGCGACGATGGCATCGCGTGCACGAACGACAGCTGCGACGTGAACACGAACGCCTGCACGCACAAGCCCGACGACACGAACTGTCCGGCGAGCTCGTACTGCGATCCGAAGGTCAACTGCATCCAGACCCTCACGTGCACACCCGGCGACTCGGTGTGCGACCGCCTCAACATCGACGCGTGCGTGGGCCAGTTCTCCTGCGACGCCGTGAAGAAGTACTGCGTGCAGGGCGACAAGCCCTGCCCGGACCGCGCCAACGCGGCGACCACGTGCACCGCGGCGGGCGGCGCCCCGGCCTGCTCGTGGATGTGCAACGCCACGTACGTCGACCTGAACGGCGACCTCAGCGTGGTGCCTCCGGCCGCGAGCAACGGCTGCGAGTGCAAGACGACCGACCCGAACGACCGGCCGACCCTCGCGAACGTCGACGCCAACTGCGACGGCATCGTGGGCAACATCGCGAACGCGATCTTCGTCGACACGCTCACGGGCAACGACGGCAACGCAGGCACCATGGCCGCGCCGAAGAAGACCATCCAGGCCGGCATCTCGGCGGCCGGCGCCGCGACCCCCACGAAGGACGTGTACGTGTCGAAGGGCACGTACCCCGAGACCGTGACGATGCTCGCGGGCGTGAGCGTCTTCGGCGGCTACGACGCGGCCACCGCGTGGAGCCGCGCCACCACCAACGTGACCGCGATCGCGAGCAACACGTCGGTGGGCGTGCTCGCGGGTGGGTTGACCAAGCTCACGGAGCTCCAGAGCGTGACCGTCAGCTCGCAGAACGCCACGGGGCAAGACGCGCAGGGCGGCGGCAACAGCAGCTACGGCATCCTCGTGGTGAACTCGGGCGCGGGCTTCACCATCAACGGGTGCACCATCTCCGCGGGGACGGGCGCGGCAGGCGCGGACGGCCCGAGCGGCGGCTCGGGCGCGGGCGGCTCGAACGGCGGCAACGCGAGTGACGCCGCGCGCGGGGGCGCCGGC
>CAZHGG010001002.1:0-2697 GCA_964531755.1 uncultured Polyangiaceae bacterium | reverse complement strand
GGGCGACGAAGGAGCCGGCCCCGGCCGACGCCAAGAGCACGTACGCGGCGCTGACCGCGGCCGAGGCCGAGGGCAGCGGCGCCCCGGGAGGGAGCGCGCCCGACGCCGGCGCGGGTGGGCGCGCGCAGGTGCTCGAGTGGTCGTTCGGCGGCGACGCGTCGCCGGAAGCCCGCGCCTCCGTGGTGTTGCCCCCGCTCCGCCCGGGCGAGCGCACGCCCCTGCTCATCGCGCTGCACGGGCGGGGCGAGGCGCGCAAGGGGCCCGAGCTCGGCGCCCTCGGGTGGCCCCACGACTACGCGTTGCCGCGCGCGGCCCGTCGCCTGCGCTCTCCCCCGCTCCAGGCGGCCGATTTCGAGGGCTTCGTGGCGCCAAAGCGCCTCGCCGAGCACAACGCGCGCCTCGCCCGCTCGCCGTACCGAGGGCTCGTCGTCGTGTGCCCGTACCTCCCGGATCTGGACCTCAAGAGCCCGCTCGCGCTGCGCGACTACGGCGACTACCTCAAGCACACGGTGCTCCCACGCGCGCGCCGCGAGCTGCCCGTGCTGCCGGGGAGGGCGTCGACCGGCATCGACGGCGTCTCGCTGGGCGGCATCGTCTCCCTCCGCGCGGGCCTCGCCCACCCCGAGGAGTACGCGTGCGTCGGCTCCCTCCAGGCCGCGATCGACGATCCGTGGATCCCCGAGCTCGTCGAGGCCCTCCGCGCCGCCCGTGCGCGCGAGCCTTCGCTGAAGTTACGGCTACTTACGAGCGATCGGGACTACTTCCGCCGGGTCATCACGGCCACGTCGCAGGCGCTGCGCGCGGCCTCGCTCGACCACGAGTACCTGCTCGTGCCCGGTCCCCATGACTACCCGTTCAACCGGGGACCGGGCGCGCTCGAGATGCTCCTCTGGCACGACCTCCAGCTCGCGCACGCCTAGGCGCGCGGGGCCCGCGAGGGCGTCTCTTCCATGGCTTCGCCCGCGCGCATTGGCTAGCATCGGCGCGACATGGCGAAGCAGGGGCGCGCGACGCGCGGCGGTGGCAGCGGGGCGCGGGCGGGCGCCGGCGCGGGTGGGTGGCTCCTCCCGCTCGAGGTCGCCGGCCGCGAAGGCTCCCTGCACGACGCGGTGTCCCTCGGCGGGAAGGCGGCGCGCCTCGCCTGGCTCGTGCGCCACGGGTTCGACGTGCCCGAGACCTGGGTCATCCCGGAGGGCGCGTTCGCCGCGGCGCTCCGTGGGCTCCCGCCGCCGTGCGAGCCGCGGTCACTCTTGCGTGTCGCGATGGGCCGCAACGTGTACGCGCGCGCCGCGGAGGCCCGCCAGGAGATCCTCCGGGTCGCCCTGCCGGACGACCTCGAGGCCGAGCTCGAGGCGCTCTGGGAGCGATGGAAGGTCCCGGCACGGTGGGGCTTCGCCGTTCGGTCGAGCGCGACCTGCGAGGACGGCGCGCTCGTGTCGATGGCGGGCCTCGCCGAGACGAAGCTCGGCGTGCGCGGCGGGGCGGGCCTCGCCGACGCCGTGCGCGAGGTGTGGGCGAGCATCGCCTCCGGGCGCGCCCTCGCGTACCTCGCCGCACACGGCGTGCGCGACGTCGGGATGGCGGTCGTCGTGCAGCGGATGGTCGAGGCCGACGCGGCCGGGGTGATGTTCACGCGCGTGCACGGCGCTCCCGCCGCCCGCGGTGAGCGCGTCGTCAACGTGGGCTTCGGGCTCGGCGCGCCCGTAGTCGATGGCGTCACCTCGCCCGACATGCTCCGCCTCGCGCGCGACGGGCGGGTCGTGTCCGAGACGATCGCCCGCAAGCCGGTCGTCACCGTCGTGGGCGAGGCGGGCGTCGAGGAGCGCGACGCGCCCGCGCCAGACGCGCCCGCGCTCGGGCCCGAGCACCTGCGCCAGCTCGCCGAGGTCGCCGCCAAGCTCGAGAGCATCGAGGACGTCGCGTGGGACGTGGAGTTCGCGTGCCAGGGCGAGCGGGTCATGCTCGTCCAGGCGCGTCCCGTCACGGGCAGGGGCTTCCCCGAGGGGGGCGACGCCGAGACGGTGTGGAGCAACGTGAACGTGGGCGAGGCCCTCCCTGGCGTGGCGACGCCCTTCACGTGGTCGATCGCGGGCGCGTTCAGCGAGGCGGGGTTCCGGAGCGCGTTCGGGGCCTTGGGCTGCTCCGTGCCCAAGAACGCGAAGCTCGTGGGGAACGTCCACGGCCGGTTCTACCTGAACCTCTCGCAGTTCATGCGCATCGCCGCGCAGGTGCCCGGGCTCGACCCGCGCACCCTGATGGGCCTCGGCGGCGGCTCGGGCGCGGACGTCCTCGAGCGCGAGGTGAGCGACGTCTCCCGCCGGGGCTTCTATGCGCGGCTCCCTGTCACCGCCACGCGCCTGCTGCGCGAGCAGCTCCGCCTCGACGCCGACGTGGACGCCTTCGAGGCGCAGGCCGAGAAGACGCTCCGCGCCCACGTCGCGCTCGATCTGGCCATCCTCCCGGACGAGGGGCTCGCCACGCGCATGCGCGACGTCCAGGCGTTCCTCGAGCGGGCAGGCACCGTCATGCTCACGTGCGCGTCGAGCTCGCTCGGGACGCACGTCGCGCTCCGCACCCTCCTCGCGCGCGTCGCGGGCGCGGACGCCGACCGGCTCGCGCAGGAGCTCGTCCGCGGCATCCGCGACCTGGAGCGCGCGCGCGCCGGCATCGGCGTGCTGCGCGTGGCCGACCTCGCGC
>CAZHGG010001001.1:0-2698 GCA_964531755.1 uncultured Polyangiaceae bacterium | reverse complement strand
CGAAGGGGCGCGCGTCGTGGCGCTCGTGGGCCCACGCGCACACCGCGACCTCCATCTTGCGGCGCCCGTAGGCGGAGGTGAAGCTCGCGGGGAGGGAGAGCTCGCCGCGCGAGGGCTCGAGGTAGGTCGTGAGCACGTCGAGCAGGCTCATGTGCAGCGTGGCGTGCCGCGCGGGCGCGAGCGGCGCGGGCCGGAGGCGCTCGGTGCGCTCGCGCGCGGTGTCCCACCCTTCGAAGGCGTCGTCGCCGGTCTCGCGCCGCACCTGGCGCGCCTCGGCCGAGCCGAGCCACGCCACCACGTCCGTCGCCGTGGCGAAGGCCCGGTGGCCCGAGAGCGACGTGGAGCCGGCCTCGCGGAGCGCGTGCCCGACGAAGGGGAACACGAGGCCCTGGAGCGCCTGCGAGTCGACCGGCCCGCTCGCGCCCAAGAAGCGCGCGCCGAGCGCCGCCCGCCCCACGCCGGCGCTCGTCGGCCCCTGCGCGGTCTCGGGAACGCGCACCGCCGCGACGCCGTCGTACACGCCTGGCTGGAACCGCTCGAGCGCCGCGCGCCGCACGCGATCGACGCGCGCCACGTCGGCCAGGGAGGCGGGGCGGTCCATCGGCTCGCCCGCCGCCTTGGCGACGCCGAGCAGCGCCACGGGCGACGGGTCGTCGGGGGGCCCGAGCAAGAACGTGAACGCGCTCCGGAGCTTCGCGTAGTCGTCGCTGCGCTCGCGCGACGACTCGCTCGCGAGCAGGCCGCCGAGGAGCAGCGCCGCGCGCGTGTGGACCCGTGCAGTCTGCACGTTGATGCGGCTCCCCTCGGTCTCGCCCCGCGAGGAGAGCAGGAACGGGGCCTGCGCGAGCCAGGTCGCCGCCTGCGCGAAGCGGAGGCGGGCGCGCGCCGCGTCGCCCTCCGCCGCGGGGCGCAGCGCGTGCGACGGCGCGAACGTGGCGTAGTCGAGCTCCACCCCGAACATCGGGCTCTGGGCGCGCCCCGCGGACGCCTCGATGAGCCGCAGCTCCGCCTCGACCAGCGGCGCGGCGTCGGCGGGCGGCGGGGTCCCGGAGGCGAGCGCTGCGGCGACCGCCACGAAGCCCCGCGCGAGGTGCACGCCCTCGACCGCGTCGCGGCGCACCGAGCGATCTTCGACGGCGAGCGCGGCGGTGAGGCTCGCGAGCACCCGCACGAGGGCGGGCTTGAGGACCTGCGCCTCGAGGTCGGCGACCGCGCGATCGATCGCGGCCTGCGCGAGGAAGAGCAGCGCGTCGGCCGTGAGGAGCGCCGGCACCTTGTCTCTCTCGAGGCTCGCGTAGAGGTCCGCCAGCGTGGGCCCGTCGCCGGTGTCGTCGAGGAGCGCGGGCGGCTCCACCGCCACGAACCCGTTCTTGTGGAACGCGATGCGCGCCGACTCGGGGAGGGCGGCCCACCGCGCCTGCGCGCCGAGGGCGTGCGTCACCTGCGGCGCCACCAGCGGCAAGCTGGCGACGCGGGGCACGTCGACCCGCAGCGCCGGCTCGATGGGGTCCCAGTAGGTCCACTCCGCGGGCGCGGGCCCAGGCAGCGCCTTCGCGCGGACGACGATCGGCGGGCGCGGCGCCGAGCCGGGCGTCGGCATCGCGGCCTCGTCCACGCACCCCGCGAGCGCCGTGAGCGCGACGGTCGCCGCGGTCGCGACGGCGGCTGCGGCGGCTCGGGAGAGCGTCTGAGGGCGTCCAGGGTTCACCGGTACTAGGCAATTACGGTACCGTTCTCTGGACAACACTCCGAATTTGTTGCGAAGAACACACAAGCGAGCCGGAGGCGAGCGGCGTGCCCATGCCAAACGACAGCGCGGGATGAACGTGAGCGCCAGGAAGAGGCACGTCCCCAAGAAGCGCCGGGCTGCGGGGAAGACCCCGAGCAGCCTCGCGTTCCCGTTGCTCCGCACCTTCTTGTTGGCGTCGGTGGCGGTGGTCTCGGCGGCGTATGGTGTCTATCGCTACTACACGGCCCCGCGTCCCTCGATGCTGGTGCCCCGCCCCGCGGCCACCGAGATCCCCATCGAGGTCGAGTAGAGGCCCTCGCGTCGCGCGCCAGCTTCTTGTGCTACTGGCCCGCCGTGGCCAAAGAAGACACCCTCGTCATCCATGAGATTTACGCGAGCGTGCAGGGCGAGTCGACCTTCGCCGGGCTGCGCTGCACGTTCGTGCGGACCACGGGCTGCAACCTGCGCTGCTCGTGGTGCGACACCGAGCAGGCGTTCTACGGCGGCACCCGGATGGCGCGCGCCGACGTGCTCGCCCGGGCGCTCGCCCTCGACACGCCGCTGGTCGAGCTCACCGGCGGCGAGCCCCTCCTCCAGCCGGGCGTGGTGCCCCTGCTCGCCGAGCTGTGCGACGCGGGCAAGACCGTGCTGATCGAGACGAGCGGCGAGGCCGACGTGTCGCGCGTCGACCCGAGGGTGCACAAGATCATGGACGTGAAGGCCCCGGGCTCGGGCGAGTCGCATCGCAACCGGTGGTCGAACCTCGCCCACATCACGCCCCGCGACGAGCTCAAATTCGTGCTGAAGAGCCGCGAAGACTACGAGTTCATGCGCGCCGTCATCGCCGAGCGCGGCCTCGCCGCGCGCACGCCGAACCTGCTCGCGAGCACGGTGTTCGGCGCCCTCGCCCCGCGCGACCTCGTCGCGTGGGTGCTCGAGGATCGCCTGCCCGTGCGCGTGCGGCTCCAG
>CAZHGG010001000.1:0-2704 GCA_964531755.1 uncultured Polyangiaceae bacterium | reverse complement strand
ACGGCGCCGCCCGAGCGGCCGGTGCCCGCCGCGCGCGGGGTGACGGGCACCCCGAGGTCGTGGGCGATCGCCAGGCAGGCGCGCACGTCGTCCGTGGTGGCCGCGTGCACGACCGCCCCGGGGAGGCGGCCGGTGGCCTCGCTCTCGTCGGTCATGAAGCGCGCGCACCCCTCGCGCGAGGTGTCGACCTTCGAGTCGCCGAGGCGCGCGGCGAGCGCGACCTTGGCGCGGGTCAGCGCGGGCTCGGGCGGCAGGGGCACGTCGGGCAGCGCGAGGAGCACCTCGGTGAGCGTACCAGCTCGCGGGGCCTCGCGCGGGTCCCCTGCGGCGCCGACGCGCTTGCTCAATCCGACCCCGTAGGGCATCTAACCCGACGTGATCTCCTTCGTCCGCTTCACCGGCACCGAGTCCTACCTCACGAACGACGCCCTCGAGACGGCCGTCAACTGCGCGCTCGCGCTCGAGCGCCCGCTGCTCGTGAAGGGTGAGCCCGGCACGGGCAAGACCCTGCTCGCCGAGGCGGTGGCCAAGAGCCTCGGCCTGCCGCTGCTCCACTGGGCGGTGAAGTCGACGACGCGCGCGCAGGACGGCCTCTACGTGTACGACACCGTCCAGCGCTTGTATGATGCACGCTTTGGCGACGGCGACGTGAAGGACATCCGGCACTACATCAAGCGAGGGCCGCTGGGCGAAGCCTTCGCGGCGCCCTCGCGGGTGGTGCTGCTCATCGACGAGGTCGACAAGGCCGACCTCGAGTTCCCGAACGATCTGCTCCACGAGCTCGATCGCATGCGCTTCGTGGTGGGCGAGACCGGCGACGAGATCGTCGCGAAGGAGCGCCCGGTGGTCATCATCAGCTCGAACAACGAGAAGGAGCTGCCGGACGCCTTCCTTCGCCGGTGCGTGTTCCACTTCATCGATTTCCCCGATCCGGAGCTGATGAAGCGCATCGTGTACGTGCACCACCCCGACGTGGACCGCGAGCTCGTCGACCAGGCCGTGGTCGCGTTCTACCGCCTCCGCGAGCTGCCCCGCATCCGCAAGCGGCCCACCACGAGCGAGCTCGTCGACTGGATCACGGTGCTGCGCAAGTCCGGCGTGGGGCGCGAGCGCCTCGTGCGGGAGCTGCCGTTCCTCGGCGTGCTCCTGAAGAAGGAGCAAGACGTGGAGCTCCTCGCGGCGGCGAAGAAGAGCGGGCTGTTCAAGTCCTGAGGCGCGAGCCGCCCCCCGGAGGGCTCAGCCGCAGGTGGAGGTTGACGGGCGCGCGGGGGGAAACTACCCCTCCCGCATGGCAAACGACACGCCCAGCGCCCGCACCATCGGCCCCGAAGATCCGCTCCCGGGCGTGAAGAACGTCGTGCTCGTGATGAGCGGCAAGGGCGGCGTCGGCAAGAGCACGACGGCCACGAACCTGGCGCTCGCGCTGAAGCGCGCCGGCCACCGCGTGGGCCTCCTCGACGCCGACATCTACGGCCCGTCGATCCCCACCATGCTCGGCGTGAGCGGGCGCCCGGTGTCGACCGACGGCAAGACCATCGAGCCGCTCGAGCGGTTCGGGGTGAAGCTCATGTCGATCGGCTTCCTGCTCGAGGATCCGAAGCAGGCGGTCATCTGGCGCGGCCCCATGCTGCACGGCGCGCTCCAGCAGTTCCTGAAGGACGTGAGCTGGGGCGAGCTCGACTTCCTCGTGCTCGACCTGCCGCCCGGCACCGGAGACGTCACGCTCACGCTCTCGCAGCGCCTCGGCGTGACGGGCGCGGTGGTGGTGACCACGCCCCAGTCGGTCGCCACCGACGACGTCTTCAAGAGCGTGTCGATGTGCGAGAAGGTGAACATCGAGGTCCTCGGCGTCGTCGAGAACATGAGCTACTTCGTCGACACGGCGGGCGTGCGGCACGAGCTGTTCGGGAAGGGCGGCGGCCAGGCCATCGCCGACTTCGCCAAGGCCCCGCTGCTGGGCCAGGTCCCGATCGATCAGCGCGTCCGCGAGTGGGGCGACAAGGGCACGCCGCTCGTGCAGGCCGAGCCCGACGGCCCCACCGGGAAGGTGTTCGCCGAGATCGCGCAGCGCCTGGTCGAGGTGGTGTTCGCCAAGGCGGAGGCCGGCGACGACGACGGCCCCGTGATCGACCGCAGCGGCGGCCCCGGCGGCAAGAAGCGCCTCCCCGTCATGAAGTGACGTTGGGCACGGGCGTTCCCCCCCGAGCTTGGTCGGTTCACGTGCTCCCGCCCGCGCTCGAGACTCCGTAGGCACACCTCGCGGACGGACAAGAAGGAAGACGGACAAAAAAGGACGACGGCCCGGAGCCCGGGGGCGCCCCCATTTTCGGCGCCGGCGGGCCCCACCTCAACTCGGCGTCGTTCCGCGCGATGAAGACGAGCCTCCCGCCGGGCGTGAGACGCCGTACGACGGGGAGCCGCGCGAGAACGCCGGCCTCAGACATGAGGCTCCTCCCGCCGCCGCCGAAAATGGGACACCCCCGCGCTCCTCGAACGTCAAGGAGCTCGGCCCAACCGGCCACGACAGGGGGAGGACAAGGAGCGCGACGGGGTACGCCCTCGCCCAGGACGCGAGCCCCCCGGCCAGGAGGCGACGCCCCGACCGGGACGCGGGCAGACAAAAGGAGAAAAGGCCTGAAACCTTGCGGTTTCAGGCCCATTCGGAAGAAAATCCCGGCGACGTCCTACTCTCCCACACGGCTTC